>JAAYXQ010000255.1 GCA_012515825.1 Fibrobacter sp. | reverse complement strand
CCAACAGAACCTGGTTCTTCACGAACATCATTGGAAACCCCTGGGAATTGTTTTAATTCAGTAGCATCTTCAACTAAAGAATCCCCTTCATCAAAATGCCATACGGCTATATAGCCAGCAGATTCAGGGAAAACATCTTTTGCATAAATAGTGGATAGACCTTCATTAAAATGAAGAGAAAGAGTATCCTCTACAAGTAAAGAATCCACTCGAATCCAAAAAACCATTTCTTTAGAAATAATGTCATATCGAGCTACTGAAATGGGTAAGTCAAATTCACCACGCATTGCAGTCCAACGGCCACTCAAGCGACTGAGTAGATCAAAATCAATTAAAGTGGAATCTATTCGAAAAGCAAGTGGGATATCTCTGATAACAGAGTTCAACGTATCCCCATCAGGATATTTAAGAGGAGCTATTAAACTTAAAGAAAGTAAAGATGCATTGATTTTTAAAGTATCACCTGATGCAATAGTTACATCTCGAGCAAGAGTAAACCCATTTTCTAGAGATTCTCCAAAGGGGACATATACCAAGGAATCATAATCAGCGACAGGTAAGGAATCCACAAATAAAGTCCCGTATTTTACGGTCACTGGCCTATATAATGTAGTCCCTTGTAAAATAACGAAACCGCTATCATTTTCTTCTAAATCTTCTACACCTATACGAAGAACGCCTGTTGGCAAAAGATTTTCTTCGATGACTGAATCCTCGGTGATCTCTAAATTTTGAATTAATAGACGCTCGCCCGAAGCCTGATGATATGCTTCAAGAGAAAACTCTCCTTTAGGTAAAGAATCAAAAGAAAAATGACCCAAAGAATCTGTTTTTGTCTTAAAAGACAAAGGTAAAGTGTCGTACATGACATTAAAATCAGAAGGGACACATTGTACACGTGCTAAACCAGCTGGTTCTTTTCCTTTTAGCATTAAAATACCAGCCAATTCAGGATTACCTGATTCAGCACTGTTTCCACCTGCATGTTGATCAGAACAACCTAGGCAAGTAAGAAAAATAAGTAGTATATAAACCCAAGCCCGATTAATAAGACAACTCCTTTGAGTTCTATAAGCCAAAAGATTTTAAGGACTAACTAAACATATATTTACACTGATTAAATATATATTTATATATACCTTTTTTGCAATACGTTCTATTTCCTGTTGTCTATGGGCAACACAAAATGAGTTGTTTTTAGACAACACTAAATAAACATAGTATTCCTTCGAACGATTAGAATAATTAAATTATTAGTATGAACGAGCAAAAGAAAAATCTTAAAATCTATGAATACCTGGACTACAGGGAATTCTTGCAAGATTATTATAATTTTAAGAAAGCCTCTTCAAATTCGTTCTCGCTAAGGGTTTTTTCTGATAAAATCGGCTTTAAGGCTAAAGATTTTATTTCGCGCGTTATGAACGGGGAAAAAAACTTATCGCCATCTAGTGCTTCTAAAATTGCTTCAGGATTGAATTTATCTGTTAGAGAGCGTTCTTTTTTTGAAGCTCTGGTTTTATTCAATCAAGCTGATTCTACTAAAGAACGAGACAACGCCTTTGCCCAAATTCAAAAAATACTTAAATTGGTCCGTTTTAAAGAAAAACAACATTTGATGGCTTTTTATCAATATGAAGTTTTTTCTCATTGGCGTCATTTGGTCATTCGATCTTTAATCGGCATGTTTGGGTTTTCTGGAGATTACGAATCTCTTGCAAAACAAGTGCAGCCTAAGGTGACTCCTGATGAGACTAAAAAATCGGTGGAACTATTAGAAAAGTGTAACCTAATTCAAAAGAAATCGAACGGGGAATACTTTTTAACTGAAAACGCCATTACCACAGGGAATAAAACATCAAAACTTGCTTTACGTGGTTTTCATCAGCATTGTTTAAGATTAGCGATAGATTCAATTGATCGCGAAGAACCTTCTAAGAGGAATATCTCTGCCTTGACTCTAGGAATTTCAAAAAATTCTTATGATCAAATTGTGGAAAAGATTAATGAGTTTCGCAAAGAAATCGCTTTACTTGCTGAAGAAGACGAAAATGCAGACTCTGTCTATCAAATGAATTTCCAACTTTTCCCTGTTGGTGGGAAGAAATAAAAAGTCAACCGTTAAAAATCAAGCGTTCAAAAGCAACGAATCCATATTTCGTTTTTTATCATCTTGAATAAAAAATATCGTATTCTTAATTCAATCATAAATTCCAAAAATGTTTATCCTTTTATCGGATTTTGATAATCATAAAGATTATGCAAATTACTAAACAGAAAAAAATATAGCGATTTTATAATAATGAATAAAATGATTTGTTTTTAACTATATTTTTTTAGAAGGAGAGCATATGAACACTAAAAAACAATTCTACATAACCGCATCATTAGTATCATGCTTAGTCATTGCCTTGTTTGTTTTTTTCAACAAAGAAGAAACAATATCACTAAGCGTAAAAGAGCCATCTTCTACTAAGACCTCTGCACCTGAGGGTACAAAAACCGTTAACCTTAAAAACGACGCTACTCTCACTTGGATTAAGGATAACAAAGGAACAAATCTGCTGCCTCGTTCGCTGTTCAGTGATGCCAGCGATTCCCTTTTTGCCTCTCTCAATATGCCTGAAGGAATCCCTGCCTCTATTTCGACTTTTCTTTTGAAAGCTGACAAAGAATATATACTTTTTGATGCTGGTCTCGGGAGCTCTGGTGGTGAAACGCTTATTCACCTAAAAGAACTAGGAGTGAGTCCTGACTCCATTAAAAAAGTGTACCTAACGCACATGCATTTTGATCATATTAATGAGCTTATTAGCGATATAAAAAAGAAGCCTTTGCATAAAATTTTCAAAAACGCAGAAATCTTCCTTGAAAAAAAAGAACACGACTTTTGGCTTAAGGAAAATCCAGATAACGGTCTACAAAAAGCGGTTATCACATTGTATCAAGATAAAATTAACTTATTCTCCTTTGGTGATACGCTCCCACACAATGTAATCGCTTTAGATGCATCTGGTCACACCCCTGGCCATACGGCTTTCCAAATAGAAAATTATCTCATTATTGGTGATTTAATACACGGGTATGCATTGCAAATAAACCATCCTGAAATTAATTCCAACTATGACATGAACAAGCCCAAATCTGCTGAATGTCGTAAGCGCCTATTCAAACACATAGAACAAAACAACCTGACAATGATAGGAATGCATCTGCCTGAACCTGGTTTTATGAAATAATAATTGTTAAATGTATTTTAAGTAAGTTTTTGTGATATCCAATAAATACTCATCCTCATAAATGTAAACGCCTGCGACTGCACCATATTAAAGCTTTCTATAGAATGCAATCAAAAGGGTTAAAAATAATCGTATGCTAAAATCTTATTTTTATAACCTGATGATAAAGTCAATAATTAAATCAACCATTTTTTGAGGTGATCTACAATCGTATACTCTTAAAATGGTTTGTTTTGACTGTAATTAAGAACAATCTATTTCCTTTTTTTTATACATAATATATTTTGTATATTTGAATCACTATTAGTGAAAGAGAAGAACCCATAGCCACAAAGTATTTTGAATGAAGATAAAACAAGCCACCTCCCTTTTTGTTCTTCTTTTGAGCCTAGTTTACATAGGCTGTGATTCTTCTAATAACACAACGCCAATTGAAGAATCTCCATTAGAAGTAATTTCTACTGTTGATAATCTTCCTAAATGCGATAATAAAAATCAGGGTGAAACCCATATTGTAGGGCACGAAGAAACTCTTTATTTTTGTTTTAATGAAACTTGGCAAACACTAGAAGACACCACTCATTTTAGCGTCACCTGTAAAGATGGCTATATAGAAGTCATTTCAAAAGCAACCGATTCTAATAACAATTCAAATCCTGATTTTAATTTCATAGGCCCTACTTTTACATTAGGTTTTTACGGTTATGCTCAAAAAGGGCCTTTTATGATTGGTTCTTCTATTCAAGTTACTGAACTAGATAGCTCTCAGTTTTATAGACCTAGTCAAAGATCTTTTGACGGTTGTCTTTTTTCAAAGAACGGGCGATTTGAATTCACCAATGTTCAAGTCCTTTCCCGTTATTTACAAGTATCTGCTAGTGGTTTTTATCGCAATGAAATCACTGGTGAGCGTTCCCAAAAAACACTTACCTTAAAATCAATTGTGGACATGAACAATCGCGACTCGGTGAATATCAATGTACTCACCCATTTAGAATCTGGACGATTAGAACAATTGATAGCGACTAGTGGTGGATACCTACCCATTAATCAAGCAAAAGAACAAGCAGCAAAAGAAGTTTTAAAAGCTTTTGAAATTGACATCCAGAATTGGAATAATCAGAGTATTAGCCAAAATACAATGCATGTAGAAGACTTTAATCTTTTTGGAAATAGCGATTCAAGTGCAGCTCTTTTAGCCATTTCTATCATGTTACAAGGGAACCGTTCTGAAGATGAAGTCGCTAATGTAATAAATCAAATCAGCGATGATTTAAAAGGCGATGGCTATTGGAACGATATGAATTTGAAAACGAAAATCGCCGATTGGCTTATGGTTCAAGACACTAGCTGGCAATATAATTCCATTCGAAACAATATCTCGCAATGGAACTTTGGCCCGATTCCTAATTTTGAAAAACACCTTCGAAACTTTTGGTCTAAAACCTACGGATTTGAGGCTTGCAATGAATCCACTGCAGGGCAAGTGAAATATGTCAACAACAACAGTAGCGCCTTTTATGCTTCTTACTATTCTCATATAGACAATACCAAACTTCGTTTTATTTGCGACGCCTCTTCTAAAATGTGGCGAGCTGCTAGAGATATTGAAAAAGATACGATTGGTTTTGGGCCTGGAAAATACGATAAAGAAATCCGCGAAGGGCTCGTTAATACTGGAAACTTCTATCTCTATGAACAGTCCAATTTAGCATGGCGTCTTGCTACCCCACAAGAAGCAGATGGTTTTACCGATATTCTAGAAGTGTACTCTCAACTAGCAGCCGATGAAAAAGTCTTTTTTGTGATAAGGCATGCAGAAAGAACAAATGATACAGGAAAGGATGGCAAGTTAACCGATAATGGCGTTAATCAAGCAAAGAAATTAGGAGCATCTCTTGTAGGCGAAGATTTCTTCTACGCTTCTTCTGATTTTTTTAGAGCTTCTGAAACTTGTAGGAATATTGCCGTTGGAAAAGGGCAAAGCAATTATAAAATAGAAACGTGGGAAGCGTTATCTGGCGAATGGTATATATTGAATAGTTCTAAGCTAGAATCCTATAAAAATTCTAATGGCGGAGGCTGGCAAGTCTTTTCTAAATGGGCTTTCTTAAATGAATATTCTGATGCATTTTATGATTTAGAAAAACGCAGTGAAGAGCTTCTTGAAGACTATGTTTTTGCAAATCTTTCTAAAGTGAGTCGCGCTGGGGTGTTATGCTCTCACGATCAATTAGTTGTTCCTTTGCTTGCTTATACAACAAATAAACACGCTAATGTAAGGTATTACGAAAATAAACGATGGCTAAATTATCTTTCTGGAGTCGCTATTATAATCAATAGTAAGGGAGAGGCTCGCTATATCCCTATTAAATCTTTAGAAACTGGAACCATGTAAAAAAGACTTGATGTTCTAACATGCCTGTTCGCTAGGCTTGTTTTTAGCAAAAATCGTTCTGGTCTTTTGGGATTAAAACATATCAATTATGTTTTTCACTTATTTTTTGAAATCATAAAGATCTTTTTATAGGGTATTTTTATTTGTATACAATTAAAATTATTAATAATGAAATATTAATTTATATATTCTCATCAAATGAGCCTGCCGTCAAAAAAAATAATAACTCCTACTATTATAGCTTTTATAGTAAGCCTCTATTACATATTGCTTACTGTGAGTTTTATTTTCTTTAATATACCTCTGCTTGTAATTATAATTATGTCCATTTTTTCTATCATTATAACCATCTTATTATTTTACGTTTTAATGCAACGGATTCAAGAGATAAAAAAAGGAGAAGAAGATGATCTTAGTAAATACTGAT
>JAAYXQ010000254.1 GCA_012515825.1 Fibrobacter sp. | reverse complement strand
AAGGCGTACAGAGAATTATACCGTTCCTCACGTCCAATACAAGAGGTGATAGAAGAACTAAAAAAAAGTGAAGAACCTTTGTTTAAGACATTTTTTAATGATTCTTGGCGAGGATCAATTATAAGGCCATAGTTTTTCTGTGACTCGAGTCACGAAGCTATTTATTGTTGCATTTTAATATTATGATCACTATGCTTTATTCAGACGTAAAACAAGCTTTTTGTTTACAAAAAGAAACATTTGTTTTCAAAAAGAACCAATTATTTTACTTATATTAACGTACTATAAAGAAATATAAACTTATTTTAGAAAAAAGTCTTTTTTTAGAGGATATGATGAATTTATCAAAATTTATACCCATTTCGGTTTTATTAGCATCGATGGTTTCGTTTGCTGGCCCTGTCAGTCATTTTGGAAAAATCATCTCTTGTGGTGGAAACCTATGTGGAGAAAAGACAGGAACGAGTGTTCCTATCCAATTAAAAGGTCCAAGTTTATATTGGTCTACGGGAGATCCTGCTGTATTATTTCATCCCGCAACAGTAGATTGGTTTGTAAATAACTTTGAAATTGGCGTTATTCGAGCTCCAATGGCTATTAAATACTATAAAGAAAATAGTGAGCCAATTTCTGCTTCAGATGGAAATAACGGTGTAACGAGTTATGGGTATCTATCAACACCTGCTGGTTATAATGAAAAGGGAAATCAAAAAAAGTTAATTAAAGATGTTGTTGATGCGGCAATTGCAAATGACATTTATGTTATTGTGGATTGGCATTCTCACAATGCTTCAAGGGAAACCAATGAAGCCGTCACTTTTTTTAAGGATATGGCTACAGAATATAAAGATGTTCCAAATCTAATTTGGGAAATTTATAATGAGCCCGTTAGTGATGATGCTGGCGCCATCAATAATTACGCTAAATCAGTGGTTGCTGCTATTCGTAATGCTGGTAATAATAATTTAGTCGTTGTAGGTACTCCATTCTACTCATCTCAACCAAATCAACAGGTTAGTCAGGGTTTGCATAATACTTACAGCAATATTGCTTACACTTTGCATTTTTATGCTGCAGCAAATCATGATGGTTATAAAAGTAATGGTTCTAGTGCTATGTCTTCAGCTCCAATTTTTATTACAGAATGGGGGGCTTCTGATGCAAGTGGCGATGGAAACATTAGTGATGCCTCTAGTTGGCGCTCTTGGATGGATCAAAATAAGGTCAGTGGCTGTATGTGGTATGCTGGAACAGGAACACAATCATCAGCCATGTTTCCAGAAGGAACAACTGTTCTAAATTTGGATAATGCAAAGAGCCGCTTTTCTGGAATAAATACATCTGCAGGTGTTTTTAATGCTTATATAAGCACTAATAAATGGAAAAGTTTTGTCCCTTCAACACACCCTTTAGGAAATACTATTGTGGCGTCTGTTTCAGAAGGTGCAAGTAAAGTTTTTAGTTCAGAATTAGGTATTCGAGGGGCGATTTCAGCTGTAGCAGATCCTGTATCTGGTTCTGTTACTTTTACCGATAATTCTATTACATTCAATAGTGCAGAATACGGGTCTCCAGAACAAATTATTATAAATTATAATGTAACACAGGGTAGTGTAACTATTCAAGAACGAATTGTAATTAAAATGACTGATCGCAAGCCTATTTTAGCAGATACAACTCTTTCTGTTAGTTATAAGGAACCAAAAAAATTAAAACTTAGCACGATTGGAGCTTCAAATCCAATTTCAAAGGTTGCTTCATCAATGTCTATAACTGCCGCTACTGTAAGTGCTGGTAGTATCGTTTTCAGTGGCGATTCAATGACTTTTACTCCTCCAGGAACACCTGGTCTAGTTACACTTAACTATACTGCTCAAAATGCAAATGGAACTGCAAGCGCAACGATTAATTTAATTTGTGAAAATCAAGCTCCAACCATTTATGCAAAAGCTAATATGGGCTCAAAACCAAATACAGCTCCAATTTATATCTCTTTACATACTGTGCGAGCAAAAGACGCGGATGGTGATCCATTAACATTTGGGGCTTATTATTTAGATCCTAATTATACAGGAACTCTTACAATAAATGCAACAAAAGATACGTTGATATATACCCCTGATGGAGCGCATACAGGAACAATCACTATTTTGAGTGTACTAACAGATAGCCAGGCTGATTCTAAAATTGGCTCTGCGGTGTTTACTTTAACAGGAAGTGGTACTGCTGTCAATGTGGCTGCGCCAACGACTATTCCTGGCTATGTTCCATTAAAAATAACGGAAAAGTCAAAGAATATTTACAATAAATCAAATATTAATCTGATGATTCATAAAAATGAAATCAATCTCAGTGTGGCTCAGTCAGGAATTGTATCGGTAGATCTATTTGACATACAGGGTCATAAAATTAAGACTTTGTTGAACGAAAGCTTAAATGCAGGCAATTTCAACTTTAGTTGGGATCCTTCTGGAATGCCAGCAGGTCATTATGTGATTCGAATGAAGCAAGGTTCAATGGTAAATTATCAAAAATTTATCAACCGCTAATGAATCTTAAATAAATAAACGAAAGAGCCTAGTATTTTATTGGGCTCTTTTTTT
>JAAYXQ010000253.1 GCA_012515825.1 Fibrobacter sp. | reverse complement strand
TTGTCGCTTTTAAAAAAGGGTGAAAGAATTTTTGCTTAAAAAATCAATCCTTTTTTACTCCGTCTTGTTTTTCAAGAATCGAAGTAATATAATCATAGGCCTCATCTACAGAATCACAGAATTTAAATAAAGACAGGTCTTCTTTATTAATCATTCCTGTTTCCACGAGATAATCCCAATTCACTAACTTTTTCCAGAATTTTGTTCCAAAAATGACAACGGGCATTTTTTGAGCATATTTCTGCGTTTGAATTAAAGTAAGTATCTCAAATAATTCGTCCAAGGTACCAAAGCCACCAGGAAAAGCAACTAACGCTCTTGCTAAATTCAAAAACCAAAATTTTCTAATAAAGAAATAGCGGAATTGTAAATTAAGACAATCTGTGATATAAGGATTAGAATGCTGTTCAAATGGTAATTTAATGTTTAGACCAATGGAAGGTGTTCCCATGTCATCTGCACCTCGATTTCCTGCTTCCATAATGCCAGGCCCGCCTCCAGTACAAATAGCATAGCTTTCGTGACGAGGGTGGTTCATCCATTTACCAAGTCTTTTGGCTAGTTCTCTTGCAAGATCATAGTATTCAGCCACATTTTCTAATCTTTTTAAGTTGGCTAATTTTACAGGGTCTTTTGTTTTTTTTCTTTGCTTTTGAATTTCTGCCATAGACAACGTTCTTGCAGATCCAAAAAATATAATAGTGTTTTTAATCTTTTCTTCTTGAAAAGTGACTCCAGGAGCAATAAATTCAGAGAGCATTCGTACTTGGCGACCTGCAGTACTTTCTAAAAAGTTTTTGTCATAATAAGAAATAAGAGGCTCTTGTCTACTGACTACTGCTTTTTTGGTCGTTTTCACAGGGGTTGTTTTTGCTTTTTTCATATAAAATCCTTTTTCATTAGACTAAATATAAGGTTTTTTATAAAAAAAGCTCATTTTCCTATTTTGAAAATGAAAAAAAACTTTATATTTACATCATGCTTGTAAAAATTTGGACAGACAGTTTTATTATCACGGGAGACATCGACACGTTGCGCGATGAACGATTAACAGATTATATCCGTGAGAATAAAGATTTCATTGCAGTGACGCAGGTACGAGTAACTGATCGAAATGAGAAAGACTTGTTTCGTACACACTTTTTGAACGTGAGTACGAATCATATAGAAATCATTTTACCAGCGGAATAAGATTCTCCAGTTATAAAGGGGAGTTCTAAGTTCAGGTGTTGCTACAAAAAAGTAAGGTTATTGTAATCTTGCTGTTTTTTATCGTGTAGAACACTACTATTTATAATGATAAAAAATTGTACTGAATCGAGAACAAGGTTTTTTCATCAAAAAAACTATTGAATTTATCTTTTTTAACTGTTAAAAAAGAAGGATGTTTCTATTTTTGTCTCTGATTTTTATGAGGTAAACATTTATGACACCAGAGGCTCAAGAAGGCAATATTTTTACTTCTTCTCTTGACTTTTTAGTCAATTGGGGACGCAAAAATTCGCTTTGGCCGTTCCCTTATGGTACGGCATGTTGTGCAATTGAATTTATGAGCACGGAAACGGCTCGATATGATTTATCCCGTATAGGTTCTGAATATGTGCGTTTTACTCCCCGTCAGTCAGATGTTCTTCTAGTGGCTGGGACAATTACCTATAAGCAAGCTCCTATTCTAAAGAGAATTTATGAACAAATGGCTGAACCTCGTTGGGTGATTGCCATGGGTGCTTGTGCTTGCTCTGGCGGTTTTTACGATTGTTATTGCACAGTTCCTGGCATAGATCATATCATCCCTGTCGATGTTTATATCGGTGGATGTCCTCCACGCCCAGAATCCTTCTTTGATGCGATGTTCGACTTGCAGAAAAAAGTGGAAGATGAATCTTACATGAAGCAACGTGCAGAGCGTCTAAAAGAGCAGATTGAAGATATTAAACGCAAGTCTAAAGAGTGTCGTGAAGATCTTGTTCTTCGTAAAAATGAAGCTTGTGAAATGGTATCTAATACGGTGCGTTCAAAAGTAAACGATGTATTAGATGTATTTCCATTTAAAAAGGGGCGTTAAAATGAACTTTTTTGAAACGCTTTTTCCTGTTTTGGAAACCAAATTCAATGTAGAGAAAGATGCTTCCGCTCATTGGGATCATTCGGTCATTGCTAAAGCCTCTGTATTAAGAGACTTGATTACTTTCTTAAAAAATGACGAATCCTCTAAAATGGAAATGCTTTTGGATATAGTCGGCATCGACTATTTGGGCTTTCAAGATTACGAAGGTCCTCGCTTTGCCGTTGAATACGTATTAAAAAGTATTTCTCGTCCTGGGAATAGAGTCCGAGTAAAAGTTTTTGTCAGTGAACAAGACCTCGAAGTGCCAACCATTTCCGATTTGTATCCAATTGCAAATTGGCAGGAACGTGAAGTCTATGATCAGTATGGCATTATTTTTACTGGTCATCCAGACCTTCGTCGTATATTAAATCATGTTGAATTTGAAGGTCATCCTTTACGTAAGGATTACCCAGCCCACCGCCGTCAATGGCTTTCAACAAACGACTTTTTACTCCCAGCATTAGAAAAACGCTTAGAGTCAAAAGGGTATAAAGTGGTTGAACGTTCTAAAGAAGTATTGCCTAATGAAGATGAATATTTGACAGGGAGTATCCAAGAATGAAAGTTATAGCTCCTAATGGTGATAAACTAAATTTAATGCCTTTAAACATAGGCCCTTCTCACGGTGCCACTCATGGCTGTCTTCGTTATTTTTGTGCCTTAGATGGCGAATCCATTGTAGCCACTGTTGGTGAAATTGGTTATTTGCATCGCGGCTTTGAAAAAATGGCTGAACGCGGCACTTGGCAACAAGTGGTTCCTTATACAGACCGCTTAAACTATTGTTCTGCAATGATGAATAATATTGCGTATTGCCGTGCTGTAGAAAACATGTTCCAATTGGAACTACCAGAACGCACCAAAATTTTACGCGTCATTATCAGTGAATTATCCCGTATGGCTGACCATTGTATTTGTGTGGCTGCAGCTGCTCAGGATTTAGGTTCTACCACGGGCTTCTTCTATTTGTTTGATAGCCGTGAAATGATGATGGTTATTTGGGAAAAGCTCACTGGCGCCCGCTTGACCAATAGTTATGCACGTATTGGAGGCCTTTATAGAGATGTTTATGAAGGTTTCGAAGAAGATGTTCTTGCTGTTTGTAAACAAGCAGAAAAGAATCTTAGTGATGTTCATGCTTGCTTTGATCGCAACCGTATTTTCTTAGATAGAACGGTTGGTATTGGCGCCATGAAACCAGAAAGAGCTATTCAATGGGGTTGGACTGGCCCATGTCTTAGAGCAACTGGTGTGGCAAGCGATCTTCGTAAAGACGAACCATATTATGATTATGAAACCTATGATTGGAACGTCGTTACAGGTACTGCTGGTGATGTTTATGATCGCTTAATGGTTCGCTTAGCTGAAATTGAAGAGTCTATTAAAATTGTACGTCAGGCTTTAAAACGCTTGACTCCAGGGCCAATCGACATCATGGATCCTCGCATTCGTGTGCCATCACATGCTTTAGCTTATCAAGATATTGAATCTTTGATTGGGCGTTTTAAGAGTGTTTATGAAGGCGTTCGAGTCCCTGCTGGCGAATACTACTACGGCTTTGAAGCGGCTAACGGAGAGCTTGGCTTTACCTTGGTTTCAGATGGTTCTGGTAAACCTTGGCGTGTAAAAGTGCGTCCACCTTGCTTTACTCAATTTGCTGCATTCCATGAGCTTGTCGAAGGTTCTATGTTAACGGATTCTGTCGCGACTCTTTCTAGTATTAACATTATTGCGGGAGAATTGGATCGATGAAAAAAGTTCAAGGCGCTGTTCATTTTGTGGCCAACAATAAGCTGAGTTTTGAAAGAGGTCCTTCTCCTGTTGAATTGTACCCGACTCCAGCAGACCAATTAGGTCACCATAAAAAAGTACAACCACAACCAACCATGGAAGAAATTCTTCCTAAGCTAGAAACGCCTGAGATGAAGGCTCGAATCGCTGATTTATTGTCTCGCTATCCAGAAGCTCAAGGAGCTCTTCTTGAAGTGCTTTGGCTTGTTCAAGAAGCTTTAGGATGGGTCCCTC
>JAAYXQ010000252.1 GCA_012515825.1 Fibrobacter sp. | reverse complement strand
GAGAAGCCTAAATCCATACGAAGTCGAGAGGACGCTTTGATCGTTGTAGAACCTAATGGGACAGGGAAATACCATGAATAGGTTCCTGTGGCGGCATTATAAGTGTCTTCTAGTTTTACTGCTTTTGCATTTCGTAATAAATCTCTAATTTCTCTATCGGTTTCACATGGTTTATTAAATCCACCTTCATCATAAGCTTGGCATATATCTAGATCAACAAGGAAAGCGCATTTTTCAATTTCTTCTGGTTTAGCGGTTACATATAAACGTAAAGTTAAGCTATCAAATGCATAGGATTCATTGTTGTATATGTTCAAATCCAGAAAATCTAATCCACCAAATTCATATTGATAAGTTCTTACAGAAAAATCATACCAAGCTACAGGAGTTGTGAATTTGAGAAGATTACCTTTATCATCTACCGATTGGAACTCTCCATTACTTTCTACCATGTAGTAATACGTGGTCTTTTCTTTTAGCCCGCCAATTTTTACATAATGGAATTTGGTGGGGATTCCAGAAATATCTGCATTTTTTGTTCCAGAATTCCAAGCAAATTCACTTGCTTCAGAGTGAGGAATGGTATCCCAATAGATTTTAGATTCATATTCTCCATTAGGAGTGTACCACATAATTTCGGCACTATCAGCACTCAAATTACATACAGTGACATTTTCAATTATGGCACTTTCTACAGTATTCAAAGTCGTAAAAGAAAACGGCGTTTGAGTACTATCGACTAAGTATTTTGAAGTCATATTATTTTCATTTAAGGCATTGAAAGCACCCGCAAAGAAGTAGTATGTCGTTCCATTTTTTAAGCCTCTTAAAATAATTTCGTGTTCGATAGCAGCAACATTGTTGTCTGGAGTAGCTGTAGTATTTAAAACACTTTCACTAGTGCCATAAAAAAGAGCGCCTGTACTACGTACATCTAACTTTAATTTGACAATGGCTGAATCCATACTCACGTGAAGAATTTCCACATTGATTTTTGGTGCTCTAGTGTAGTCAATTTCTTGTGCGGCAAGCATACTAGCACTTATGAATGTCGCTGTGGCATCAATACAAGTTTCAGAAAGATGGTAGTCTTCCCAGCTTTTGTTTGATGGAACCCAAGAGTTTGTTGCCCCTGGCTTTACTCCTCCAAATAAAGCTCCCGTAGGAGGGCGGTATTTGTATCCAGCTCCTGGAAAGTTTTTCCCTTCTGGGTTAGCGGCACGGTGATGCGGATGAGCATCATTTTTATCTCCAACACCTAAAATAAAAGAAACATCCCATGGGTTTACACCAAGCATGTAGTTTAATTGATTAATTCCTAATTGATACATTGCATCGGCTTTCCAATCAGGAGTACCCATTGTTGGCAAGCTCAGATTGTTTAAATCTTTGGCGACATCGGCATAAGCTAGGACTTCAAAAATATTACCTGCTTGATAACGATTATAAATCCAATCTTGATCTGTATTCATGCTAAACCAAATGGGATCATAAGATACAGTTGTATTTTTCCAGCCAATAGAACCTGTAGGCAAAACGATAGAAGTAGAGCCATAGTTACTCATATCGCCAAGATTATAAATCATATTGGCGACGACATCTTCAATATACTCTAAACGTTTGGTTTCATTAATACCGTATAGTGCGGCTTGTTCTGGTGTTTTAAGTATTAGCTTATAAAAGG
>JAAYXQ010000251.1 GCA_012515825.1 Fibrobacter sp. | reverse complement strand
GGTAACTTCACAAATGCGGCTCATAAAAGACTCCATTTTTTAGACGGGCTCAATTGTAGTTATTTTTTTTGATTTCGTCAATCTTGAAGTTCTTTAGGTAAGTTAAATTTAGTGTTTTCTATTAAAGAAACTCGATTTTCGAGCTCAATTCCTTTAAAATGATCCTTTAGCCATTGAATTACTTCTTGAACTAAGACTTCGGGGGCACTTGCTCCACTCGAAACGCCAACGGTTTCAATGCCATTAAACCAATCACTTTGAATATCATTTACGGAGTCGATTAAGTGACTAGGAACGCCTTTTTCGATGCCTAATTCGCATAAACGGCTTGAATTTGAGGAGTTTTTAGAACCAACGACTAATAATAAATCAACTTCTGAAGATAATTGGGAGACTGCTTTTTGCCTGTTTCCTGTGGCATAACAAAGATCTCCAGCTTCTGGCCCTATGATATGGGGATATTTTAATTTCAAAGCTTCAATAATTTGTTTTGTTTCTGCCACAGAAAGCGTCGTTTGTGTAATATAAGCGAGAGGTATTTCATTTGAAATGGAAAGATTTTGAATATCTTCTTTATTTCGAACTACTGAAATGGCGCCTTCTGGTAATTGTCCAAGTGTTCCTTCCACTTCGGCGTGTCCAGAATGGCCAATTAAAATAACGTGTCGACCAGCATCATAGTGACGCTTTGCACTAGAATGGACTTTTTTTACTAGAGGGCATGTGGCATCAAGTATTTTTAAGCCGCGTCGAAGCGCTTCTTGATAAACGCTTTCAGGAACGCCATGAGCAGAAAAGATAACGGTCGCTTTTTCTGGAACTTCACTTAAGTCTTCCACAAAAATCACACCCAGTTTTTTTAGGTTGCTCACGACAAATTGGTTGTGTACAATTTCATGGCGAACAAAAATAGGTGCACCGTATTTCTCAATAGCCTTTTCAACGATATGAATGGCTCGATCTACTCCAGCACAGAATCCTCTAGGTGTAGCAAGTAAGATTTTTTTCATTGGATTAACTTTCAATTAAATCATTAAGGTAAGCGACAAACTGAGTATAAGATTCAGATATTTTCGCACGTTCATGAGTTAGGAATGTTTTGACTAAACGAATATCAGGAAGATCTCGTTTGGAGTAATCGGCAGTAGAGCGTAGCTGAGAAAGAACCCCTTCTCGAACGAGAGCTTCTACGGTTGCTTTTTGTCCATGTGAATAAGGGCCAACACAAGTGGAAACGCCTAATTGAAGTGGTTCCCAGAAATCGTGAACACCAAGAGTTCGAGCAAAAGAGCCACCAACAACAGCTGTTTTAGATTTTGAAAGAACCTCAAAAGTTTGCCCATATCTAGAAACAAGGGAGACGGCGCCTTTTTGAACGAGAGGCCATTCTACAACTAAGAGTTCTTGGTCTCTTAATTCGTTTCTAAAGGAATCGACTTCTTCAAGACGACGAGGAATAATGACAACGGATTCTTGCCTCTTGATCGAGGAAAGAGTCATTCGAAGAAGACTGTTCCACTCTGAAAAATGCATGGATAAAAATGTGGTATCTACAGTTGGGTTTTTGGGCGCTTCAATTCCATTATTAGAACGAACCCAAGGTAATAATTTCCAGTCACCACCTATCTGAATTTTAGAGGCTGTTTCTGGAGAACATAGAGAAGCGAGTCTTGATAAATCACCACCAGATTGCATGCAAGCAAAACCAATGGCAGAGAAATCTGATTTGCTAACAGCCCTTTGAAAACGGCCTGAAATAATCGCTACTGCAGGCTTCAAAGAGATTTTACGCATGGAAGATAAGTAACCTGGCCAAAGCTCATTTTCAGCAAGAACCAGCCCTATAGGACGGACTTTTTTGATAAAGCGAACCATGGTGTAAGGAGTATCTGCAGGAGCGATACAGCAAGAAATATCGCTTCCAGATTGTTGTAAGAATTCAAGTACATCCGTTTTCTGTGTGGTGATTAAAATTTTAGGGCAGTTCTTAATATCTTCTTGGATATATTTTGCCACATTGAGAAGCATACGGCATTCACCAAGACTAGCCCCGTGAAACCACAAAAAAGGGCCTTCTGGCCATGGGCCATTGATTCTTTGATCTAAAGCGAAACGTTCATCTAGGGGTGCAATTTTAGAAGCGGCCATCCCGACAACTCCAGCGATACTACGTGCTAAGTCGAGAACGATCATATCATATCTCCTATATATCTTCTCAATATAAGTAGCAAACTAAAAAACAAAAGCCAGCCCCAGGTGGAACGATCGGCAAAAAATGCTTTTTGAATACTTCTTTTATTGCTTTGGATGGGTTTGGTATCTGGTTTTTTAGGAAGAAACGCATTGGTTTTGTCTTTCCAAGCTAACCAAGATTCTCCAAATTGATTTAATAAAAAACGATCTTCTTGTACAGAAAGGTTGTAAAAGAATAAAATAAGAGCTGTTGCTAATATAAAGGAGGTTGAAGTCCAACTTAAGTGGATAAGTATAAAACCACACCCGATCATGATATTAGAAAGGTAAAGAGGGTGACGTAAATAGGCGTAAATACCTGTTTTTACTAAAGCATCTGCAGATAAGGAGTGCCCTCTGCTGTGTTCTCCAATACTTCTTCTCGCTTCAATTCGAATAAGAATTCCAGAGAAAATGAGAAGGATGGCAGAGAGTGAAAAAAAAGATGTTGTTGGTGGAAGCACTAATAATAATACGGCGAAAAGCCCAAGAATCCATCCTCGGTATTGATAGAGTTTACTTTCCATCAATAATCACCTGTTGAAAACGTTTGAGCATAGATTCTTCCATTTTTTCATGACTTGATAATATAATCCATTTATTTAAAACTTTTGCCGTATTTAAAAAATTATTCAATAAAGAATCTTTGTCAAATCGAGAAATGTATGCAAAAGGTTCATCTAATAAAAGAATTTGGCTTTTAGAGGCCAAGGCCCAAATTAATGCGAAACGGGCTTTTTCACCTCCAGAAAAGGAATTAGAGGAGAAAAGGTGGCTTACATTAGCTTGTTCTATAAAGTCATTTAAATAGGGATTTTCGTTTTGTTTTATAAGATGGTTGAGGAGATAAATGGGAGGTAATACGATGTTTTGTGAAATAAAAAATATTCCCGCTTTGTTATAAATATTTGGATAAGAGATGATGCCAGAATGCCATTCTTCAAGGCCCGCGATTAATCGGAGTAATGTGCTTTTCCCAGCGCCATTTGGCCCTGTAATGAGAACGGGTTCGTTGATTTCCCATTCAGTAGAAAACAAGTTAAAGATGGGCTTGACTCCGTTTTCATATCTAAAAGAGGCGCTTGTGATTTTTAAGGTGGAGCCATAAGTTTTGACTTCTCTTTTTTGACGAGGCTCTTCTGCAAAACGACTCAAAATATTGTACGCCGTTTTTGCTGCACGTAATTGAGGAAAAATACGGATGCATTCTTTTACAGGTTTATAACAGAGAAAGACTGCGGAACAATAAAGGATAAGGTCTTTGGGTTCCATCCAAGATTTTGAAATCATCCAACCGCAAAACGTAAGAACACCGATCATCGCGAGTATGGATACGCTTTCGATCATAAAGGATAAAGAGGCCTGCTTGATTCCTGCTTCTACACTTATGGTACGTCGAGAACGGATCAATTGAATTAAACGATTGGTTTCAATGGACTTCTCGATCGCTGAACTCCAAAAACGGTATAACTTCTTAATCTGTTCCAGTTCCGACCGAAATAAAGCCTCGCTATTCATTTGTTTTTCAATAATAGGACCAATTGTTTTCCATTTATTTTGGGTATAAGCAAGAACAGGCATCACAACAACGAATAAAAGAAGCGATAAAGGCCATGATAAATAGAATAAGACGGGTATAAAAATGAGGAGCTGAAGAACGGCCTGGAGCGTTTGCATTAAGGCCTCACCACTTAAGGGAATCGTTCGAGTGGCTTCAAAAGCGGCTTGTACTTTTGAATCGCTTTCAGGGTGGTGAAAAAAACGGGGCTGAATATGCCTGAGAATAGATAAAAAATACCCTTGTAGGCCAGATTCCAGCTGACGGAATATCTTTTGGGTGGTGACTACTCTAGAACGCAAAAAAATAAAGCGTAAGCAAATGAGTAAAATCATTGCTAATGTCCATTCAGTAATCGTAAAAGGAGACGTTTCTGAAAGGATTTCCACAAAAAAACGGATACCTGCAAGTAGACTAGCATCAAAAAGACTAGCCAAGAAAGCTGGCCCTGATAACAGGAAAAAGGCTTTAAAAATGGTTTTCTTTAATAAGATCTGTAAATTCACGGCTTATAAAATAGCTTTTTTAAAAGGGGAGCCTTTACAAGAGATAATTCTTTCCTATATTTGGCCCTACCTAGATGCCTCCATCGTCTAGTGGCCCAGGACTCGGGATTTTCATTCCCGCAACAGGGGTTCGAAACCCCTTGGAGGTACTTAAAAAGCTCTATCTTTTGATAGGGCTTTTTTATTTTTAGAGCTAGCCTTTACTTAAAGTGATAAATAAAAGCCCTAAAATAATACCCATAAAACCAATGTATTTTGTTTTGCTTTTATGTTCTTTTATGATAAGAATTCCCCAGAGGAAGCTAATAATGACGCTTGAACGACGTATTACCGTTACTACAGAGACAAGAGCGTCGGGTTCGTGTAGAGCTAAAAAATAAAACCTATCGGCAATTAAAAGTAAAAAGCCCACTAAAATCATGATTGGATGAAATCGAAAAGGACGTCCGCTGGAAGTCTTTTTTTTGAGGACTAAAAAACCGATGATTCCAAGCTGAATTGCACTCATGTAAAGGTTAAACCAAAATTGCACGGTAAGGGGATCATACTTTAAGCTTTGAAGAAGGTATTTGTCATAAACACCACTACAGGCGCCTAAAAAGGCTCCTAAAAACATGGCTAAAATCCAAGGATTTCTAAAG
>JAAYXQ010000250.1 GCA_012515825.1 Fibrobacter sp. | reverse complement strand
TTGAGGATCCATAGCACGTACAATGCCAGTACCACTAACAACGGAAACATCATGTTCTGTTGAAAAGCCACCCATGAAAACCAAAACGCGCAAACGAGACATAAATAATACCTATAAAAAAGTCAACAAATAAAAAATAGCTTATTCTTTGGTTTTAGGCTCCAGGATTTCTCAAGAATCTCATTGATAGCACACCTAAAAACCTAGATAGTTTCTGCTTATAATTTAGCTACATATACCCTAAGCGATATCTTTCTTAAAAAAAATTACTTTATTTCGAGTATTTTTAGTTTGTAGACTTTTTGAGGAGCACATCACTATTATTCTTTGCATAATTCAAAAATTTGATTGACAAGAGTTGTTATCTTCACAGCATTTGGTACATCATCTGAAACGGGAGGAAATTTGATATAAATCATTTTACCATGACTATAATCAAAAAGCGTTAAAGATGTTTCGAAACCATCCATGGCATCTATTGAACTATACTCGTATTGATAATTTGAAATTTCTTTTACAAGTAAAGAGAAAGCATCCTCGGTCAAGCAATTTGATTGTTTCGTATATTTCTTTACAATAAGATTATTATTGTCTTTTTCTATCCTAATGGCATGGCATCTTTCTGAATCACAGAATTTATTAGTATCTAAGCTCAAGGAATGCCTTACCATAATATCTAGCACAATTTTATTATTCAAATCAATAGAATCGCTAAATGGATTTGGTAAATCAAAATGCATGACAGAACCAAAAGCAAAAGGTAAAACTTCAGTATTCTCCTTTGGTTCATGAAAACAAAAACGTTCATAAATAAGAAAACCTAATACAAGACCCACAACAAAAAAAGAAATTATTTTTTTCATCTCAATATTCCGTTAACTATAGTTTCCAGCAAAAATTGGACGTGCCCCAGCGAAATGCATACCGTACGCATCAAGACTACGCTGGGTCGGGCTGTATTTTTGGGGTAACAAGTTACCTCCAAAAACGGAGCCTCGCTCATTAATAAACAAAGCCATTAACATCGCGCGAGTCTCCGCCCGTACGGGTCACCATCCCTCACGTAATTGCTGAAATATTTCTCTTGATTGAGCATAAAGTCAATATAAGTTTTTAGTAGAAAAGCATCGTTACTTTCCCAACTTTTCCCAACAATAAACCGACTTTTTCAGCAAACAACAGCACCAAAGAGGATGTCGCAAAGAGGTGCTTTTTAATTATAAGAGTGGAGGGGCAAGTTTATATTATTCTACAATCATCGTATCATTCATAAATGAAATATGAATTGGAAAACAGGGACAGTTTTTAATTTTATTATAAAGACCAAAAATTCTACTATCTTCTGTTTCTTTTTGTGCTCCAGAATAAAAAATAAATGTGGTTTTATTCTCTTCATGAATAACATTAGCATACCACAAATTTTCTCCTTTATATGCCTCATTTGTATCTAAAAACAATCTTGCCTGAGCAAAAAACTCTTTATCTTTTTCTTCTATATCTATAGGAAATTTTTTTATAGTAAAGGTTGCATTAAAACTGCCTAATATAAAAGCGCATAAAATTATAAAAAATATAATTATTCTTTTTACCATGAATCCCATCCTGCATTGTTATCTCACGCTACTGCTAAAATATTTCTCTTGGTTGAGCATAAAGACAATATAAGTTTTTGTGTAGCGATAAAGATTATTTTTTCAAAAAGAGAGTAAAAAGACGTCGCAACTTTTGTGTCTTCAAATATTAAAAAACAACTTTTCCAAACAAAAAAGACATTCAAAACAATGCCTAAGATAAGTGATTTTTCAATCAGGACAACGGACGGGGTAACGAGGCTTCTATTTTCCAGTAAACTTTGATTCAAGCCATTCTCTTACTTTTCTATTCAAATCCCAAATTTTTAATTTTTCATTAATACAAGTAAATGGAATTATATTCAGCGATGAATCGTTCCAATAGATATAATTATCTTCTGTTTTACGAGGACATTCCTTTCTAGAAACATTCCATTCTTCTTTTTCATAAAGAGATAAATTTTTTATGATATCAAAAAAAGATGTCGTATCATTATCCTTAAATAAAATCACCTCACCATTTTCTGATTTATTCCAAATATATAAAATAGAATCACCCTCTAAATCTGCTTTATAATAAGGCATTGAATCTATTTCTTTGATAAAAATATTTTCGAGTGAAAAATATAATGATTTTAAAGGATAAAATATATTGACATTTTGAGTTAAATTAGAATCCATCACATTTTTCTTAAAATAGGTCGTATCTATAATTTTAGATGTTTTAAGAGAGCTAGAAGAAGACAATTGGGGTAAAATCAAACCATCCCAAGCACCTATATCCATTATATATTTTCGAATTTCAAATTCAGAGGAATCTAACGGCGTTCTTTTTTTTCCTTCTGCTATAGATGAACACCTTATACCATTATAAGAAAATTGTTGTAGCCTATTCTCATGAACAAAAAAGATTTCTGAAATTATTTTATTGTCATTAGAATATTTATCATAGCCTATACAAGTATCAATATCTATTTCAGATAATTTTTTTGTTAAATATGAAAGTTTATCAATAGTATAAGAAAAAACTTTTTCAGGTTTCTTAATGGAAATAGGCTTATCAAATTCTTCATGATGTTCTACTTTTGTTATCGCTTTAACGCCGTCTTTTTCTTTAATCAAATCAATCTCAACGAATTCAATCGCAGAAACAGCACTTCTGCTAAAATGATAAGATATCATATCATTCTTATTTGGTAAAGAGATAATAAAAGATCGAGTGATTCTAAATTCTGGTTCTTGATTATAATTCTGCTGATTCAAATTACTATTCTTTGTGCAGGATAATAGTATAAAAGCAATTAATAGAATAATGTATTTGTAATGATTCATCTAATACCCAAATCTTTTCTTAAATCAAAATCCATTTTCCAACCAGCATTATCGTATTGAGATTCCCCAAGTGATATTTTCTACTTATAATTTAGCTACATAATAAGCATTTTTATCTTGTAAACTTTTTGGAAAGCACCTTAATGCTTATATAGTAAAAATAATCATCCATGCGATGGCGGTCACTAATTCCATGAATGTAAATCCTTTGTCACATCTTTTTTTTATTGCCTTTTTTGTACCTTTTTTTAATAAATTTATCTAGGTTATACAAGTTCTTTCTTTTCTGGATGGTAGATTATGCGTGTTTTTTTAACAGGTGGCACGGGCTTTATTGGTCATTATGTTGCCAAAAGACTTTTAGAACAAGGTCATGAAATTTCTATTGCAACAAGGCATCCAGATAAGATTCCTTCATTGAAAGCCGCACCAGGTGTAACGATGGTGGAATCCGCGCTGCTCGACTTAACCTCCATAGAAAGAGGCTTAAAAGGTTGCGATGCCTGTATTCATATTGCTCTTGGTTGGGGTGAAACACCCTTCTCTATGTTAGAAAATGACACTCGTGCCACAGTGCAAATTCTTGAACTAGCGGCCATGGCTGGGTGTAAAAAGTTTATTTATACATCAAGTACCGCTGCAATGGGCAAAATGAGACCTGTCATGAACGAAACAGTCGCCAACTTGCCTATAGACCTTTATGGAGCCACAAAAGCTGCTGGTGAAGCCTATGTTTTAGGGTTTAGACAAGGTTATGGCAATAAATTTCCTTCCGTTGAAATGGCTCGCAATATTATTCGCCCTGGATATACTTTTGGAAATCCAGCCTTCCACGATGGCTGTACTCAACCAGATCGCCGATTTGCAGAAATGGCACTTGCCATTAAAAATGGTACAGACATCCGTATTGTAAAAAACGATGGAACCCAATTTATCCACGCCTCACAACAAGCAGAACTCTATCTTAAACTTTTAGAATCTGATTATAATGAAGAAGTCTTTTTAGGGTTAAGTCCTACTTGGATTAGTTGGAAATCCATTGCAGAAAAAATGCTAGCTCTACGTCCTGAATCAAAATCAAAAATTGTAGAAACTGATCTTGGTTGGTCAGATAAACCAATGCTTTATTCTGTAGAAAAAATATCCAGATGTTTTAATCTTTCATTTGATAATAGGTCGTTCATGGACGAGCATATTCAATACTGGACAGAACACGTTTAATCGTAAAATTTTATACTAACAATTCTTTGACTTCAAACGCATCTAATGAATTTAAGATGCGTTTTTTCCATTGTGCATCCATTAATTTTTGAGCGATATGCTTAATAACATACATGTGAATCATAGGATCTTTTTCTGGAGATAATAAAAGGCACATAATCGTTGCCTGCTCTCCTTTTGTCTTTTGAACGCCTTCAAAACCCTTAGGACAAACACCAAATGCTAAAAATGACTTTTCTATTCCTTGAACCCTTGCATGAGGCAACACTAACCCACTGCCTACATAAAACCCTTCCGTTGCATTTCTAGAGATTATCTTTTGCCAGACGTCCACCGGATTTAAGTTTTCATTGGATGAAGCCCACAAATCAAATAACAATCCAAGTGCAATTTGCTGATTGATTGGTTCTTTCCAGATATGAACGTGTTCTTCTGAGAAAGAGGCGATAGAATTTAAGGAAAAAGAAGATTCAGGAATCATGGACGTAATTTTTCTTTTAAGAAAAGTCTTGCTTGTTGGTGAATATCTGGAGCTACATCTTGGTAAAGATCTAGTATTTCAATTAAACGTGCTTTAGCTGGATTAATGAACTTTTCAAAAGAGGTTAAACCCTTTTCTTTTGATAAGAAGCCATAAGCACCAAGAGCTTGCATAATGCGTTGCAAAGCAGCCTCTAAAAAGGATACCCAACTTTCCTCTTTAGAAAAGTTGCTGCATTCTTGATATTGCGTACGCCAAAATTCAAAAAAGTCAATGATTAAGAAAAGAGGTAAAGAGGTATATGGATCAAAAAGTAAAGAGGCTAAATCATAATACATGGAACCACGACGCGCTCCCTGAAAATCCACAAAAGCAATTTCTGAATTTGGACGAATCATGATATTTTGAGATTGAAAATCTCTATGCATTAATACCTTCTGATGGGTATCTACAGAACAAGCTAGTGTGGAGAAAAAGTCTTGAACATAAGAAGGGATATCATCTACGTTTGCTATACGCTTGAGGTAATTCGTTGTGAAATAATCGGTTTCCCATTTTAGAGAGGCATAATCAAATTTGCGAGCCCCTAAATCAGGACGAGCCATAAAGACAGAAGAGGAAGATTCTTGAAACTTTATTAAGGCTTGAATGACATCTTGATATAAAATACGAACATTGCCTGATAATGGTTCTTCTGGCAATGTGTAATCAAAAAGAGAGCGCTTGCCTAAATCTTCCATTAAAACCTGTGCCGCTTGTTCATCAACGGCATAAATTCTTGGGACAGGCAAATCAACACTATGAAAATATTTTCCAAAAGAAACAAAATTTTTAAAATCTTCATTAGCGATTGCATTCACCTGAAGAATAGACGATTTTTTATATTCTTTAATTCGATAGTATAAACGCCCTGAACCAGCGGAACCTGCAGGTTCAACACAAGACTCATCAGAATAGCCGCGAGAGAGAAGAAAATCTTTAATAAAAGGACTAATAATTTTGGTTGTTCTTAACATAGTTTACAAATATACTCTTTAGAAATTAAGAAAAGTTTAGGGCATAAAAAAATAGTCTTGGATTAATTATAACAAGTCTATAAGACAGCCATTTGAAAGGATTTAAGAGAACAAAAGCTCACTAAACAGTGAAAAATAATGTGATTTTTCTCAAATATTGTCGTTTCGGTATTAAATGGGTTTATTTTTATGCGATTCTTTTCGAGCTGGACGCCTGCTTAAGCTACGAGCTACCCCAAATAAACCACCCAATTCATTTTCTGAAGGTTGAAGTCGTTGTAAAAGCAAACGAATTCCTCCTTGAAACCAATGCTGCTTTTTATACCGTTCTGTTAAATTCTCTTCTAAAAAAGAAATGAAAGATTCTATTTGTGCTTTATTGGCTAAGCTGTTTTTCTTTGAAAAAGAAGAAGAATAATCATTTAATAAACCAGATTTATTTTCTTTTAAAAGCTCATATAAAGCCACGGAAACCGCTTGCCCTAAATTTAAGCTGTGATTCCCTGGAACAGGGATTTCGCATATCTGAGCGCATTGATTAATTTCTTCTAATAAAAGGCCAATGGATTCTCGGCCAAAAACTAAAGCCACTTTGCCTTCTTTCGGTAAAATGGTTTGAATCGAAGGTAATGAAATCACAGGAACGACACTTTCAAAGGTGCGACGACTAAAAGCAATTGTATATTGAACATCTTGAATCGCTTCTTTCAAGTTTTTCTTGATTTTAGCGTGATCAAGAATAGATTTAGAAGCGTGTGCGGTTCTATAAGAATCTGCTAATACGCTATTATACTTTTGATAAACGATTCGAAGATCAGTCAAAGCATTTGCACACATGGCTCTCGCGACAAAGCCTACATTATGAGGGTGCTCTGGCTCTACTAAAACAATCACATACTCTAGCATTATAAATTCCAGCGAAAACCATCACCACGAATTTGATTAGAAACAACTTCTTGATCTAAAACTTCTGCTCCATCAAATAAAATGACTTGATTTAAGACAGCTCCTAGAGCTACTTTAGCATGCTTATGAACAACACTTTGATGGAAGTTATTTTTTTGCTTTGCTAATGGATGAAGTGGATCTACCCAAGAATCAATACCTAATTCATTTAAGCGAGCTAAATTCGCTTTCATAAGCCCTTCTGGAGTTCCCATATCGA
>JAAYXQ010000249.1 GCA_012515825.1 Fibrobacter sp. | reverse complement strand
TTGGATATTTTAGAACTTGCATTTTTTCTAAAATCAATGCTTGTTCAGAAGGCAAAAGGTGCGTCCAAAACGAAAAAGCTTTTTCTAAAAAAGGCTTATACTCCAGATCCATAAAAGACTCCCTGTGTTTGTTCAGGCAAAAGACTTCATAATTTTATTAAAACCGTATTTCATTTAATGCAGTAGGTGTTTTTGCAGTTGCAGGCTGAACAACAGCTGCCGTCCAAAAATCATTTTTAAGAACTAAGCGCGTCATTTCTATGACCTGTTCTTTAGAAACAGAATTAATTCCATCTTCTATTTCTTGCATAGAACAATAATGGCCTAAATGCAATTGTTGTTCGGCTAATCTTAAGGTTCTCTTATCAGTGCTATCTGCATTAATTTTCATAGCCCCAATAATATTCTGTTTTGTTCTTTCCAATTCTCCTGGAAAAAAGCCTTCTTTTAAGAATAGATCTATTTCTTTTTGAATTAAGCCCGTCGCTTTTTCTAATCTTTTAGGAGTGGTGGCTAAAGAAACGCCCCAGCTATAACAATCTTTATAAGAATCCGCCATCGAAAATATGGAATACGCTAGTCCGTTTTCTTCTCGAATTTTTTGGAACAACCTAGAACTCATGCCCGATCCCATAGAAACATTGAAAATAGAAAAGGCAAATCTAAATTCTTTGGGAAGCTCTGCTTTCAAGAAACTTGTTCCTAAATACAGGCTAGATTGTTGAAGCTCCTGTTTGCTAATGACTTTAAGGCCTCGATTGGCCTTATAACTTAAAGGGAAAGTGATGTTTCCTTTTTTCTTTTTTTGAAAAATATTTTCACATTGATCCACAATTTCTTGATGTTTCACATTCCCTGCGGCACACACATAAATCGGTAAATCTTCAATCACCTGCCGACGATAATCCAGCAAATTTTCTGGAGTAATGCTTTTAACAGATTTTAGCGTACCTGCAATGGGCATCGCTAAACCACACCCATTAAAATGCAATTCGTTAAATAAGTCCCCTACTCGTTCTTCAGCGATATCATCATAGCTTTTGATTTCTTCTATAATGACTTTTCGCTCTTTTTCGAGCTCTGACTCATCAAAAAGAGGATTCATCAACAAATCGCCCACCACATCTAACGCCGTAAACACATCTTCTTTACTCACCTGAGCGTAAAAGCCCGTTTCTTGACGAGTCGTATAAGCATCCAGAGAACCCCCTAAATCTTCTAGTTCTCGCACGATTTCTAATGACGATCTATTTTCAGTCCCTTTAAACACCAAATGTTCATAAAAATGACTTAATCCATTGAGAGATTCTTTTTCATGACGAGAGCCTCTTGGAATCCAAGCGCCAACAGTTGCAGAATATGCTTCGGGCATGTAATCTGTAATAACGGTAACACCATTATCTAATTCGGTCTTCTGAATTAATTGATTCAACACAACAAACCTTGTTTCGGATATAAACGCAGTACAATTTACAATAATTTTGTAACTCTTCTTTTATTTCTTCATTCTTTTTGATGTGGAAAAGCCTTAA
>JAAYXQ010000248.1 GCA_012515825.1 Fibrobacter sp. | reverse complement strand
CGAGTCCTCTTGCTGCCAATGTGGTGCAAATTGCTGCCGTAAGAGTGGTCTTACCATGGTCCACATGGCCGATGGTGCCGATGTTGCAGTGCGGCTTGCTTCTATCAAACTTTTCTTTTGCCATTTTAAGCCTCCGAATTAGTGAGAGCCCAGATCGGGAATTGAACCCGAGACCTCTTCCTTACCAAGGAAGTGCTCTACCCCTGAGCTACCTGGGCAAAATCATCCTGCCACAACCGTGACAGGATGATTGGGGTTCATGGGTAGGAGTGGTTTCGAACCACTGTAGACATAGTCAACGGATTTACAGTCCGTCCCCTTTAACCACTCGGGCACCTACCCTTTAAGAGCCAAAGATAGGAATCGAACCTACGACCAGCTGATTACAAATCAGCTGCTCTACCAGCTGAGCTACTTTGGCATCTACAAGAAAATTATAACACTTAACATGTATAACTTTAGAGCGTGCCAAATGTAGAAAGGATTCATCAATTTTGTCAATGAAAATCAAAGAGTTATGAAAAAAAAGTTTTTTTTTGAGAAAAAAAGGCCCAAAAATTAGAATTTCTTGTATATACACTGTTGATAGAATGTTAATACTTTTATTTTGCTTTTTTCTATCTTTATAAAACAGCCTATTTATTATTTTTCGGGAAGTCATAAATGTTATTTAGTACAATCAAACATATCGCAAAAATTGAAGTCCGTTATGCAGAAACAGATGCCATGGGAGTCGTACATCATTCTGTCTACCCTATCTGGTTTGAACAATCTAGAACTGAGATTATGCGAATAAATGATTGTTCTTATCATTCACTTGAAGCTGAAGGCTTTTCATGCCCTGTACTTCAAATGGAACTGGAGTACAAACACTCCTGTCACTATGGTGAATTTGCCGAGGTTCATGTTAGCATTGCTAAGGAAGACCGTCTTCGGACTCGATTCTTTTATGAAATTTATGTAAACAATCAATTGTGTGTAAAAGGATCAACTCTTCATATCTTTCTTAAAGACGGTAAACCAAGTCGACAAGGGCCCGAATCCTTTGAAAAAATCTTTTTTCCAAAAGCTCCCTAAGTATGGATAATTCTTCCGCTCCAGCCCCCTTAGCAGAACGCCTACGTCCTAAATCTTTAGAAGATTTTTTAGGGCAAAATAAAATAATGGGGCCTAAAAGTCTTTTAAGAAAAAGTCTTGAAAACGATTGTGTTCCAAGCATGATTTTTTGGGGGCCTCCTGGGTGTGGTAAAACGACTCTAGCCCATATTATTAAAGGGAAAAGTCAAAAAAACTTTATCTGTATTTCTGCTATTTCTAGCGGTGTGAAAGAAGTAAAATCTCTTCTTGCTGAGGCTCGTGAACCTGAAGCAAGAAAAAAAGGTACTATCCTTTTTATTGATGAAATTCATCGCTTTAATAAAGGACAACAAGACGCTCTACTTGGAGCCGTAGAAGACGGTACAATCACTCTAATTGGAGCTACTACAGAAAATCCTGGTTTTGAAGTAAATAAAGCTCTTTTATCAAGATGCCAACTCATTTTATTTGCCCCTCTCTCTGAAGACGATCTTAAAAATCTTCTTGACTCTGCCTTAAAAACTCATCCCAAAGGTCTATTAAGAACGGATATTTCTATTGCCCCTGAAGTGGTTGAAAAACTAGTACATCAGTCCGATGGAGATGCTCGCTATTTATTAAACCAAATTGAGTGGATTGTTGGAAATTTAGGTGACAAAAAAGAATTAGACTTAACCGTTTTAGATGAGATTCAGTACAAAAAGCCATTACGATACGATAAATCTGGCGAAGAGCACTACAATTTAATTTCTGTTTTTCATAAATCCATCCGAGGAAGCGATCCAGACGCCGCACTATACTGGCTGCACCGAATGCTTCAAGGAGGAGAAGACCCGCGCTTTATTCTCAGACGTCTAATGAGAATAGCCATGGAAGACATTGGCCTTGCTGATCCCAATGCATTATTACTTGCAACCTCCGCTAGAGAAGCGTTTGACTTTATGGGTGTTCCTGAAGGGCTTATTGCATTAGACGAATTAGCTGTTTATTTATCTCTAGCTCCAAAAAGCAATAGTCTCGAAATTGCTGGAATGACAGCAGATCAAATTATACAACGCACAGGAATGCTTCCCGTACCAAAAGCTTTTCGTAATCCAGTGACTCGAGTTGGAAGAGAACTTGGTTATGGAGAAAAATATGAATATGACCATGATAGTGAAGGGGCTTATTCAGGGCAAGATCATTTACCAAGTAGCTTAAATGGAACCGTAATATACAGACCCACTTTATACGGAAAAGAAAAACAGCTAGCAGAAAGGCTCCAATCTTTAAATGCAATAAAAAAGAAGAAAAAAGATTCTTTATAGAGAAATTTTAAAAATTCATTTTAATTTATATAAATAGAATACCTTTTTTCGGGATTCACATGTATTCTTATCAACCGCTTTTTCGACTTAAAATGGTCGATTATTGAGCATATTAGCCATTTTCATATTCTTTTTTGAACATCCTCATTTCATTTTCAATCCATATAAACCTATCAAACTAGACTACACATACATTTTATTAAGGTTTCTCTTTATATTTTAATATCTTTTTCGATAAATTTTAATTAATTTCAAGAAAACCCCACAAGGAGACCTTTATGCGTATTCAAACCATGCTTGCTGCATTCGCCTTATGTGCGACTCAGTCTTTTGCGATATTTGGTATTGGCGGCCATTATTCCCCTAGCGTCACCACAAAATTAAATGCATCTAAACAACAAACTGTAAAATCTATTGAAGTAGAAAATGCTACCGTTGGTCAAGTTTTATATGCTCATAAATCTTTTTCTTCCATGCAAGGTTTTGGCTTTAAGGCTTGGATAGATATTCTTCCTATTATTGACATCGAAGCAACTTACAATATCCAATGGGGTTCTTATGACGCTAGCTTGTTTATTCAAGCTGGAAATGAAGATCCTATTGAGCAACCACTTGAAGTTGAATTCGGTGGCGTTCCTTTTGGAAAAGCCACTCCAAAATATGTTGGGATGAACGGCGATTTATCTGTGACTTATCCTATTACTTTCTTACCCATCGTTCGTCCATACGTTGGTGCTGGCATTACCTATTTTCTAAACACCCCTCTAATGGATAGCTCCTTCATAGCTAAATTCATGAATTCTGCTGATAATGTCGCTGGAAATATTCTACTTGACCAGAATTCTCAAATGGATGCTTCTAAAGGTGCTGAACTTGCCAAAGCTCTCGCTAAAGAAGTGGCAGAAGAAGGATTACAAAAAAGCATTGGCGCTCACATCCTCCTTGGCGTTCGTATTGACCCTCCCATTATCCCTATTGCATTCTATGTAAATGGGAAATATTACATTGGTGGCGATTTCCATGACGATATAGAAATGGGAAGATTTGTTTTTGAAGTCGGTGCAGGCTTTGCATTATAATAAATAAATGATGGGATTGGGCATCACATTAAACTGGTTTTGAGAGTAATATGAATGAACAAAATTCTAATGTAACTATTCTTATTGTAGAAGATGAAATGGCTATTGCTGAAGGGCTTATAGACATTTGTGAACTAAACGGCTATAAGGTGAAACATGTCATTGATGGCGAAACCGCTCTTGTAGAAGCTCTTTCTGGAAAATATGGATTAGTTCTATTAGATCTTATGCTTCCTGGATTAGATGGCTTTACAGTCTGTGACCGAATTCGAGAAAAAGATAAAGATCTTCCAATCATTATTCTTTCAGCAAAGAATTCTGATAACGATATCATTGACGGTTTAAAGTATGGTGCTGATGACTATATCCCAAAACCTTTTTCTGTTCCAATGCTTTTAGCAAGAATAGAAGCCGTTCTCAGAAGAAGCCGCCATTCTTTAGAAGGCGATGGAAAATTAGTCGCTGGCAATTTACGCATTCATTTCCGAGAATACATGGGTACTCGAGGAAACGAAGAACTTGTCTTTACGAGAAAGGAAATCGAAATTCTCGAATACTTATGGAACAATAGAGATCATGCTGTTCCTAGAGCCGAGCTTCTAAAAAAAGTTTGGGGATATGAAAATGCGGAATCAGTAGACACTCGTACCGTTGATATTCATATTACGAAATTACGTAAAAAAATTGAAGACGACCCTTCTCATCCTAAACTTCTTGTGACGTTCCGAGGCGAAGGCTATCAGTTTCGCGCCTCTCCAGAATGAAGAACATAAGAATCACATTTATATTAATATTTATAGCAATAGCATTTCCTGTGATAATGCTACTTGAAAAGTCGTTTTCTCATCTTAAAACTGGTTCTCAGTACGCCTATAAAGAACATGCCTATTTAGTTCTACAAATGTTAAATCAGAGAATTTACGATGATTTAGCAATAGAAGAACAAAGGTCTTACTCTGAATATCGTTTTATTCGTGCAGTTCCTGTGATTGGAGGCGAAGAAATTACTTTATCTAAACTAGCCGAATATCCCATTCGGAGCCACTATGCTGGCATCATTGGGTATTTTCAGTTAGAGCCAGATGGAGCTTTAAAAACCCCTGTGCTTCCTGATGGAGCTCTTGAATCCATCCCTATTGTCGATCGAGGGAAACGAGAGCAAGTTCGAGATAGTATTCAAAAAATCTTACTGCATCTAGGGCTTAAAAACGAAGGAAAACCGAGATCTCCTAACAGGAATCCTTCTGAAGGGATCTTGAATCGGATTTATAGTCAAAATCTGGAATATGATAAGGATAAACTTTCAGAACGGCATAAAAATAAAGAAGATATTCTTAAGTTCAATCGTCGCTATGAGCAAAGCTCGCAAAAAGAAACATTTATTTTCGATGTAGAGTCTGCAAAAATCAAAAGAATTACAGACCCTAAAATTCCATTAGAAGAGGAAGAAAATTATCCTCCACCTCCAGAAATCATGGAAGTCGAAATCGAACCTTTTCAGGCCACATTTAATCACCAGTATCTCGTTTACTACCGTTATATTTGGCGAAATAACGAACCATTCATACAAGGTTTTGCTGTAGACTTAGCCACTTATCTTGGAAGTTTAGTTCGAAACGAAATTGCCTTTAACCCTCAAGAACAGACAACTACTCTTGAATTTGGTTCTAAAACAAGACCTTTTGTGATGTTTGGCAAAAGAGAGAAAAAATCTTTTTCGATTTTATCCGTTCCTTTGCAATATCCTTTAGGCGATATGCTTTTCACAATGTATTTAACGCCTGAAGGTCGAATTCCTGGCGAAAACATGGTGATATGGCTTGGCTTTTTAACCTTCCTTATTTTAGGTGGTGGTTTAATAGCGGTTTATCGTTTAACGAAAAGTCAGCTTGCCCTCGCCACCAAAAGGCAGGATTTTATTTCAGCCGTTAGTCACGAGCTAAAGACCCCATTAACAGCCATTCGCATGTACGCCGAAATGTTACAAAACTCATGGGTAGCAAACGATGAAAAACGTCAAAAATATTATTCCCTCATCGCTAGTGAAACGGATCGTTTATCACGATTAATTCAAAACGTTCTTAATTTATCTAAACTAGATCGCAATCAATGGAATATCCAATTAAAGAAGGAAAACCCTAAAAACACTCTAGAAGAATTTGTAACCACCTATAGCAAAAATATCGAAAAGCAAGGCTTTGATTTAACAGTGACAAAAGATGTCTGTGAATATAATATACCGATGGATAAAGATGCGGTAATGCAAATTCTCATGAATTTAGTTGATAATTCCTTGAAATTTGCCAAAAATGCAGAATACAAAATGATCGTTCTTGAGTTAAGAGTCGATGGTAACGACATCTTTTTTGTGGTTCGAGACTATGGTCCTGGAATTCCAGGCTCTGAATTGACCAAAGTATTTGAAGAATTTTATCGCGTTGAAAATGAGATGACTCGTAAAACAAATGGCACAGGAATAGGGCTTTCCATGGTCAAAAAGCTTTGCTCTCTCACAAACATGAGAATTGAAATTGAAAACGCGAGCCCTGGATTACGCACAAAAATTCATTTTCCTCCGATTTCGATCTAAAAGCAGTTTTATTTTCCAGATACACTCCGCATTACTGCAGCACACTTTGCCGCAAGATATAGTTTTTGTTACTTTTATCTCGTTAAATGCTTTGAGCTACTCCTTTATTAGATTTTTATAAAGACCCAAAAGGATTTTATATGACGCTCTACGATATTATTTCTGATCCAGATCAATATGATTTATCTATTCAAACAGTAGGTACTCCTACTCTTCATTCCCCAATGATGGGTATGCGATTCATCAGCAATACAGAACGCGTCAGCCTTTGTACAGACGTGCAAAAAATTGAATCTCTTCTTGCCACAGGAAGTCATCTTCCTTCTTTAGAAGCCGCAGGGCCTAGAGAAATGATCTATCACGATCCAGCTTGGACCCGTGCAGCTATTGTTACTTGTGGTGGCCTCTGCCCTGGATTAAATAACGTCATCAAAGGTCTTGTCCAAGTACTTTGGTTTGATTATGGCGTCCAAAATATTTTTGGTATTCCTTATGGCTATCGCGGATTGAACCCTTCTTATGGTCTTTCTCCAGTTGTGTTAACGCCAGAAGTAGTAGACGCCATTCAAGATGATGGTGGAACTATATTGGGTAGTTCTCGAGGCGAACAAGATGTTTCTGTTATGGTCGATACTTTAATGAGACTTAACATAAATATGCTCTTTTGTATCGGAGGAGATGGTACTCTTCGTGGAGCTCGTGAAATTGCAGCTGAAATAAAAAGACGCAAACAACCCATTTCTGTAATTGGAATTCCTAAAACGATTGATAACGACTTGAATTTAGTAGACCGTACTTTTGGTTTTGAAACAGCTGTCTTAAGCGCTACAGACGTTATTACAAGCGCCCATAATGAAGCCAACGGTGTATTTAATGGGCTTGGTCTTGTAAAACTAATGGGGCGCGATTCCGGGTTTATCGCTGCTTATGCTTCATTAGCAACGACTGTTGTGAATTTTTGTTTGATCCCAGAGGTTCCTTTTGTACTAGAGGGTGAAAATGGTTTACTACATGCACTAGAAAACCGTTATTCGATTGGTAAAACACATGCGGTCATGGTTGTTGCTGAAGGTGCGGGTCAACACCTATTTAAGAACATTCCTGAACGTCGTGACGCCAGCGGCAATATCTTGAAAAATGATATCGGTGATTTTTTAACTGAAAAAATAGAAGCTCATTTTAAGAGTATTGGCAAAGAAATTAACATTAAGTATTTTGACCCAAGCTACACTGTTCGAAGCATTCCAGCTAAAGGAACAGACGCCATTTTTTGTTTCCAATTAGCAGAAAATGCAGTTCACGCGGCAATGGCTGGAAAAACGAATATGGTTGTAGGAAGTATGAATAATCAATTCACACATGTCCCTATAGACTATGCTGTAAGTGAAAGACGAAAAATAGAGCCTAATAATGCTCTTTGGCATGCAGTATTAGGTGCTACAAGACAACAAGACTATTTTTCTGGTAAACGTCACAACAGAAAAAAGTAATTTTATTAAACGTTGATTTTTTTCACAGATTGTTTAGATTTGGAGCCAGTATGTTAAAAAAAGAAGAAAAAACACTCATTCGCACAGCACTGATGGAATACCGGAACCTTCTTTTCAAAGCGTTTCACGGAACAGCTGAAGAAAAGGCTCGTATAGCCCAGGTGAATAAATTACTGCAAACCTGGAAAGTTTAATCTTTTTTAATGGTTTTTAGGGCTCTCACTATTCTACTCCTTTGGGTTTGGGGTATAGGAGTTGCAAACGAAGACCTTAGAATCGGGGATTCGTGTTATTCTTTACGTGCTGAAAAAGCGAATGGCGATAAAGCCGATACAAATAATGTAAAGAAAATGATCCAGGCTTATGAAAGAGCTTTTGCAGCTGCAGATACGCTCATTCAGGAAAAGGCTGCCGAGGGGCTGTTAAAGTCTTATTATTTCATGCTACGCTTTGCTAGCCCTGAAAAAGATAAGAGGAAAGACGTACTTAACGAAGTGACTCTTTTAAGTGAAAAAATACACTCCCTATATCCCAATAACAGAAACATAACCAAAATCTATATAGTCATTTTATCTATGTGGGGAGCAGAAACAAATCCTCTGATTGCAGTCAAACAAGGCGTAGCTAAAAAAGTAAGAGATTTAGCTGATTCTATTCAAGACTATCAAATTCTTGGTCGTTCTCATCAAATACTTCCCTACATTCCTATTATACTCTCTTGGCCAGATAAAAAACTAGCAGAGAAATATTTAAAGATGTCTTTAGAACAAGATTCCAAAGACCCCTATAACTATTTTTTTCTCTCAGAATTACGATTTGATCAAGGCTTATACGATGAGGCAGAAAAAATCATCCAAGCAGGCCTTGATCTAGGCGTCCGAACAGACTTTTTCTTAGAAGACAAAAGAGGCCGATGGCATCTTAAAGAGCTACAAAAAAAAGTCCGAAATAAGAAGCGCCGTTAATCTATCGATTGAGCCTGAATCGCTGTAAGAGCAATCGTATAAATAATATCATCTACAAAAGCACCGCGAGAAAGGTCATTCACAGGCTTTGCTAAACCTTGAAGCATAGGGCCTATACAAATCACATTAGCTGCTGAACGTTGCACTGCCTTATAAGTAATATTACCTGCATTTAAATTAGGAAATACAAGAACATTTGCTTTACCAGCTACAGGACTATGTGGAGCCTTAATCTTTGCTACACTTTCAGCAGTTGCAGAATCGTACTGTAAAGGTCCATCGATAACAATGTCTGGACGAACGGATTTTACTAAGCGAGTGGCTTCTACTACTAAATCCACATCATCACCTTTACCCGATGTACCTGTGCTATAACTGAGCATTGCGACTTTTGCTGGTAAATGGAAAGCCTTCGCCGTATCATGACATTGAATAGCAATACTTGCAAGTTCACTAGAATCTGGATTTTGATTAATAGCACAATCGCCATAAACTAAAATCTGCGAAGGCAAACAAATGAAAAAGACAGAACTAATAGATTTAACTCCGGGAGCTGTTTTAATCACTTGTAATGCAGGACGAACAGTATCTGCTGTGGAGTGTACTGCCCCACTGACAAGACCATCCACTTCTCCCATTTTTAGCATCATCGTTCCAATCCAAACAGAATCTTTTAATAAATCTCGGGCAAGTTCTTCTGTCATTCCCTTTTCTTTTCGTAATTCTACTAAAGTGTTTACAAATCGCTCACCCGTAGTTTCATTGACTTCAATGATTTCTAGGCCTGCAGGTACATCAAGCCCATGTTTTTCTGCGATGTATTCTATCTCAGTGCGATTTCCTAACAATACGGGAAGCGCTATTTTCCTTTCGTAGGCAAGAATAGCTGCTTTTACTGTACGCGGTTCTGTTCCTTCTGGTAACACAATACGTTTTAGATTTAAACCAGCTTGACGAATCAAATTCGCTCTAAATTCAGGTTGCGTAATATGATGTTCTGTTTTTAACTCGATAATTTTTTTAACAAGAGATTCATCTATTTTCATCTCGTTATTGATTTCATAAGCTAAAACATTAACGAAGCTATTTTTAAAAGCTTGACTCAAAGATTCTTTTGCAGACTCTTCTACTCCAGTAATGACGCTACACGCAACTCTCACCTTGATTTCAAAGTAATCTTGTGCTTCTATTTCTACTTCGCTGCAAACGGCTAATGGCGTTTTCCCTGTAGCTGAAGAGACTAAGATCACAGAAGCATCTAAAGCTTGAGCAATAATTTCATTTAATTTTTTACTTCTAAATGGAAACTCATTTGCAGAAACACCTTCTACAACAATGACCTCTTGATCACTCGCCACTTCCATAAAAAGAGCAAGTAATTGTTCCATTAAAACACTTGAATTACCCGAAGATAAAAGAACACGGACTCTCTCTTGCGAAATGGATCCATGAGACTCACCGATGGGTTTAAAATAAACAGTTTTTGGCTCTTGTTTTACAATATAATCATAAAAAGAATGTGCAGTTTTTGCCGTTTCAGCATTAATTCCAGTTGGCGCTATTACGTATACTTTTCTCATTTTATTTCCATCTAAAACTCAAATTCAATAACTTCAAAATAGATTATATATGGCTTTTTTGCTTTGCTTTCGCAATGTTAAAAACATTTTACATTCTCTTTGTTGGTTTTTATGATTTTTATGTATAAATCTTGCTCTTTCTAAAAAAGCCTTTATTCCATAATGGCTATATAAATTTATATTAGGGGAGTGTGTAAGGAGTGTTGAATTCAGCAACCCTCACTTTTTTCGTTGATTTTGGGATATCAACGACGATAAGGACGGTAAGGATGAACAAGAATATTATTTCTTGTGTTTATTTATTGGTACTATTTTTTGCGAACGCCTTAATGGCGCAGCCATATATTCTTCATATTCAGTCGCCTTGGGCTTCTGACGATCCTCATTCTTTTAAAGCAGGACGTTTTACAGAAAACACAACTTATGCCATGACCGCTAATGGGAATTATTGGCATACTGTTGAAATTACTGTTGCCGAGGTAACTGAGTATTCTACCACAACAATCGAACTCTCTTCTGGTGAACAAACATGGAGTGAAACACCTCGCTTACGCGATTTCACCGTTTTTGGAAATGAAGTTTGGGTTTATATTGATCAAGATGGAAATTATTCGGTAAAGCCCTCTGGCCCATGGTCTATTTGGTTTAAAAGCCCTTGGGGTAATAAAATCATACCGAACATGATTTTTGGTAATGATACGATTCCTCTTCAGCCTGCTGTAGAAGGAAGTGATTATTGTGGCTGGTTTTCATATACCTTTCAATCTCCATCCGTTTTTATACCTGTTTATTTTCAAAGACCACACTCCTCATTCACCTTTCCTGCTTCACAAAGCACCATCGATATTGGGCCTTTAATTTCTGAAGGGAAAACGGTTTTCATAGATGGTACAGCCTCTGAAGTAAGGCTTGATACAGTCCGTACAAGTAAGGGCGAATGTTTTAATGGCGACTATAGTTTCCATCTTTATTGGACAGGTAACAGTGAAATTCAAATAAATGTCGGTACCACTATTTCTAACACAACCATCCATAAGCAAAGTAATATGGATAACTGGTACTTGCACGATGCAGAAAACGTGGGAAGCGGGAGTGATTTTGTTGTTTTTAATATGCGAGATTATGCCGATAACACAACAAGCACATTTTCAACCACTCAAACCATAAGTGAAATATTTCCCAAAGGGGTTTATGACGCTTGGTTTAGAATTGAAAGCGATGATCGTATTGTTATCACCAATACTCCTATCTATCAAAAAAGAATTCGAATCTTAAATCCTTGGTCTAACACGTCTCCTCAAATGATTGTTAACGGAGATACTCTTGGAATGAAAACCGTTAAAAATTATTGCGGGTGGTTTGAAGCAACTTACCAAGGTTCTATAGACGATTTCCATCTTCTCTTTAAGCAATCCATCGGTACTGAAATTTACTCCGATGCAGGGCGTACAGATGGTTTCCCAATGACTTTAGACAGTATTTTTTCTATCGCTGATACCATTTGGATTAGACCTACTCCTTATCCTTCGGGTCGTCCAACATTCCATTCTTCTTTCCCAAATATTCTTGGAGATTGCCCAATCAAAACTCTCGCTGTAATGATGTTTGACTGGTATGATGGTTCCATGGAAGAAGGGCCTTACGGACATGTGGCGCAAGGTGTTCCACAATATGGAATTGGTACAGATGCAGATTTTGGTGCTAATGGTTGTGAAGAAGGGACTCCAGGCGGTAATGGAGCCACACAAGGAATGGTGGAATTATTCTTAGGTCCAAATGAAGTACCTGTCAGAAGCGCCTCTTTCCCTGAAACGAAATGCACAAATGCAAATAACTTGAATAAATGGTTCTTACCAGAAACACTTTCTGTAGTCAATGGAACCGTTTATACAAACGCGACATGTAGAGATTTAACGCTTGAACTTGATGAGGAGGGGCTTTGGCTTGGACAAAAAGATGATAGTAGTCCAGAACATGGCTTTTTCTTACTGGATGATTTTAAATTCCTAGACCCAGAAGGTCTTATTCCTAATCCAAAATACGACTCTGCTAGCGGTGAAGGTGGAGATCATAATTTTGGAATGACAATGAAAGCAGTAGCTGAATTTGAATATGTGCCTGGTCAATACTTTGAATTTAACGGGGATGATGACGTTTGGGTTTTTATTAATAATCGCTTAGTTGTCGATATTGGCGGCCAGCACAACAAAGTCTTTGGTTCAGTCAATTTAGATACCCTTGGCTTAACTCCTGGAGAAACATATCCTTTCCATATATTCTATGCAGAGCGAAAAAGATATAAATCCAATTTCATGATGAGAACCTCAATGGATCTTAGAACCGAACGTTCCTATTTTCCTACCGATGTTTCTCCATCTCCTGAGATCATTAAGTATGAGATTTGGCAAATTGTTCGAGAACAATCTCTCGCTTGTGATTTCTCTGGAATGAAGGATAAAGAAAAAACTTATGCTCCATCTGATTTTAATCTAATTGGAGGCAATCTGCCTTTAGAAGGTGTTTGGCTTCAAGAAGGGGCTCACTATGGAGGTATTGTAATTGATTCTGGAATGGCTGGTTTTACAATTGATACTAGCTTAATTCGAATCAATCGATCTCTTGCTCCTGGCACCTATTGTTTAAGATTTAACTTACAAGCAGATCAATCTCACTCTGGTGAAGTATGGTTTACAGTAGCAGAATACCCAAGGCCTTCTATTGCTTTTGCTAATGATGATTGGGAGATTATTTCTGCCGATACTTCCGTGATTGGAGAATGGGCTCATACACTTTACCCTGTACGGGTTCGTATTTTTGAAGAGAATTGCGCTGGCTGCGATGGTAATATTTCTCTATTCTCCTCTGATCCGAACCTAAAATTTATGGATTCTCTTGGAAATCCTTTGACTGAAAGCTCTATCGTCAATGGGCAAGTCACATTCTGGATTCTTGGAACCCAAGAAATTAATGGCGCTTACATTCAAGTTCTTGGCGATTATTATGCCAATATTTTGCTTTGGACAGATATTAATTTAAAAGTGCCTCCTGTTCCTCAACTTGAATTTGCAGAAATGCATGATCGCAATGGAGATGGAATACCAGATAGTCTTCACCTTAAATATACTGAACCCCTTATCGGAAGTAAATTTCCAGATTCTCTTTCTTGGCGATACGGAGATTCTTTGATGCGTTTTGTAAATAAAACTGAATTACAGGCTGCTTTCGAAGAGACTTCCTCTATTGTTCTTCTCAGTGATGGATTTACAAATAAAGTGTTCACTGGCTTATTGGATGAACCTTATTTTGGTTTTTCTTTAACTTCATTCACTTATAACCCCGAAGGCAATGAAGACAAGATTATCTTTGATATGGCTGGCCAAATACAAGATAAGGTGGGCCCAATTATTTTATCTGCGACTGTAAAAGAAAAATCGGGCAACGTCACGGTTCTCTCCTTAACCTTTAGTGAAGCTCTTCAAAAAGACGATTATCTTTTGTTAGGAGATCTATTTAAATTCCGTTACTGGCGAGATGGGCATCTGAATGAATTACCGATGATTCCACAATCTTCGACAGCTAGCGACCTACATCGCTATGACCTGTATTTTGTGGAAAGTGATGGATTAGATATACCTGCCGTAGGAGATAGTATTCGCTTTAATCCTGGAATTGCTACTGATCTCAGTGGAGCTCATCCTCATGATTTAAATCCATGGGTACGTATTGTAGGAGAACAAAAAACTAAGATTTCCTCTACTACGCTTATTTCAGTAAATCCTCTAGATGATCGTTTAATTAATTCTCCAACAGTCACCACTCATTTGATTGAAAAGAATGTAACTAAAGATGAGTTAATGAGGACTTATGGAAAACATGGCCACATTATTGATGTTGATTTAGAAGAATATCTTCGTAATTTGATTGCAGAAGGCGATTCTACGTTAACGATGGATTCTTTAAGCGTTATATTTGAAACCTTCTATTTCTCAACTATTGGGCAATACGTAAACTCTTCTTCTGGACAGATTAACTGTAATGACTCCATTTATGGCGGGAATTGTCAGGTCAACAAGGGAAATATTTTCGTTGCATGGAACATGAAAAGCCATATTAATCGATGGGTTGGAAGTGGAGCCTATATTGGCCGAATTACAGTGAAAATAAGAGCTCGCAAAAAGATCGTTTCTGAAGAAACAGAAGACTTTATTTGGGGAGTTCAACGTATTCGAGGAAAAGGCGTATTAATTGAATAAAAATGGTTTAATAGAACCGTTTTTATTCTTTTTTCATTTTTTCACCAATTTTTATGCAGTGATGCATTCCAATTATGTTTCGGGGTAATTTGTATCGTTTTTTAATTTATTCGATATGTTAAACTATTTTTACACGTAAACTAATTTCTTAAGCATTTTGGTTTTTGGATATGGTAAGTATTAAATATATATTACTTAAGTAACTTATAAGGACATTTTGGGAAGGTCTTTATCCTGTTTAAAGGAGTTGGTGTGTGATGAAAAAACAAATTTTTTCTCTGATTTTTTTAGAGATTTTAATGCTAACAGGACTTGCTTGGTCACAAACAGCAACCACCATTTGGTTTAAAAGTCCTTGGGGAAATAAGACTATACCCAATATTGTGATGGGCACAGAAACAGCCCAAATGAGTATTCCTGAGGGGCCTGAAAATTGTGGTTGGTTTTATTATACATACACAGAAACTAGCGCCTTTATGCCCGTTCACTTTACAAGGCCTCAATCTACAAACACTTACCCTGCAACAGGTACTATAGATGTGGGCGTATTCTATACAACAAACACCACTGGGTTTATTGATGGATTAAATCCAACTGCAAATATATCTGCAACTCAAGGTACAGCTGGTGAATGTTTTGATAAGAACTATACAATCCACTTTTATTGGGAACAGACTGGTACTCCTTCAGTTTCTGCAGGTACTGCAATTCCTTCTGGTACGATGAAACGAGACGCTCGTCTTCCTAACTGGTACTTTTATGACGCACGTTCTATTGGAACTGGCTTAGAAACACTTTTAATTTCAATTTCTACTAGAACAGGCAACAGAACAACAGTTACAGAATACAATGAATTATTCCAACCATCCTTATCCTCATTGTTCCCTGAGGGTATTTATGATGTTTGGCTTGTTCCAACAGAAAATGGTCGTTTTTCTATCTCTTATTCTGCTGTGACAAATAAAGTCGTTCGCATAATGAGCCCCTGGAGCAATACGTCTCCGACTTTAGTTCATGGCACGGTTTCAACGCCTATGACTTCGGTAGAAAATTACTGCGGCTGGTTTCAGGCTGTCTTAAAATCTTCAGAAACTAATATTGCTGTTTCTTTTAAGCAAACTATTGGAACCGAGGTTTACACGCAAAGCGGCCTTGTCGACGGTTTCCCTATTGCTCTTGATAGTATTTTTACACTTTCTGATACAGTCTGGGTTTTACCTACACCACATCCATCTGGAACTCCTATTTTATTTTCTCGTTATCCCAACATTTTAGGCGTTTGTCCAGTGAAAAATTTAGCGGTCATGATGCTCGATTGGTACGATGGCTCTACTGAACGAGGGCGTAATGGCTTTGAGAATAGGGGTGTTCCTCGATTTGGTGTTGGTGTAAATGAAGATTTTGGTAATGGCGATTGTAGCGGCACTCCTGGTGATGATGGCGTTACGAAAGGGATGGTGGAACGCATCCTAGGGCCTAATGGCGTTCCTGTTAGAAGTGCTACTTTCCCTGAAGAAAGCTGTACCAATGCAAAATATTTAGATTATTGGTTTATCCCTACTGTCATTGCCCAAAGTAATGGCGTAGATTATGTGAACGCTGTTTGTAAAGATCTCGAACTCGAATTAGATGCTGAGGGTTTATGGTATGCACAAATAGACGACAGCAGCCCTGGGGGCGGTTTCTTCGTATTAGACGATTTCAGATATCTTGATGCCGCTGGTACTGTGGAAAACGTTCATTACGATTCTGCTTTAGGAAATGGTGGCTACCATAATTTTGGTTTTACTATGAAGGCCGTTGCTGAATTCGAATACGTCCCTGGTCAATATTTTGAATTTAATGGAGACGATGATGTCTGGGTCTTCATTAACAAACAATTAGTGGTAGATATTGGTGGTCAACATACCAAAAAGTTTAGCTCTGTCAATTTAGATACCCTTGGCTTAATACCAGGTAAAACTTACCCTTTCCATATTTTCTATGCTGAAAGAAAAGTGAGTCAATCCAACTTCATGATGCGCACCTCTATGAACTTACGCACCGAAAGAAGCTACTACCCTATTGATATTTCTACAAATCCTGCTGTTATTCAGTATCAGATTTGGCAAATTACCAGAGAACAATCTCTTTCTTGTGATTTCTCTGGAATGACCGCTAAAGACACTGCTCTTGCTCCTTCTAATTTCACTTTATATGGTGGAAACTTGCCTCCTGAAGGCGTCGCTCTTCAAGAAGGCCTAAATTATGGTGGTATTACCATTGATCAAGGGTTTACAGGATTTACTGTTGATACAAATGCTATTCACTCTAACCGTTCTTTGCCTCCTGGCAGTTATCGTCTTGTATTTAGCATGCGTGGCGATGGGTCTTTAAGCGGCGAAGTATGGTTTACCGTTTCTGAATACCCAAGACCATCTATTGCTTTTGCAAATGATTTGTGGCAAGTAATCTCTCCAGATACCTCAGAGATTGGTGAATGGGCTAATAAGATGTATCCCGTATATGTTCGTGTTTTGGAAGAGTCTTGTGATAATTGCGATAACACGCTATTCCTTTCTTCTTCAAACCAGAATCTGATTTTTATGGATGCTTTAGGTAACACGATTTCTTCTGTCAACTTAGTAGGTGGTCATGCTGTTTTCTATATCTTTGCAACGCAAGCCGTAGAAGATGCAGCGATACAGGTATCTAATACCGTTTTTGCAAATAGCCTTGTTTGGCTTGATATTGATTTAGCTTTACCTCCAGTACCTCAATTAGAATTCGGTGAAATGCATGATCGGGATGGAGACGGTATTGCAGATAGTTTATTCCTTACTTACACAAAATCGCTTTCAGGCATAGATTTTCCTGATTCCGTATTATGGAGCTTTGGGGATACAACGAAAAACGCCCTCAATAAAAATCAGCTTCAAGGTCTGTTGACGGGTGATCGCTCTTTTGTTTTAACATCAAATACAGGGTTCACTAAAAACGTCTTTACTGGAATGCCAAAAGAACCATACTTTGGTTTAGCAACGACTTGGTTTACTTTTGTTCCTGATAACTCTCTTGAAAAAATTCTATTTGATGTAAGCGGTCAAATAGCAGATAAGGTCGGCCCAATTCTTTTAGCGGCTTCTGTCTCTGAAAAGACTGGTGGTATTACTTCTTTATCACTCACATTTAGCGAAGCCCTTCAAGATGGAGACGAGAAATTGTTTGCAACCCTCTTTGAATATAAATATTGGAGAGAGGGCATTTTAAAACCATCCATTATGGCTCCTGTTTCTGGAGCCGCTGCGGAGAAATACCGCTATGAAATGTTATTTATGCCAAAAGAAGGGGAAGAGCTCCCTGCTGTAGGTGATAGCGTTCGCTTTACTCCAGGAGTCGCCACTGATTTGGGCGGTGCTCATCCTCATCTAAATAACCCATGGGTTCGTATTGTAGGTGATTTGTCTACTAAGATTCAAGCCACCTCTCTTATTGCTGTGGATCCAGGGGCAACTTATCCAGAAGGCTCTCCAGCTGTGCAACCTATTCTTGTCGATAAAGAAATGAGCATAGATGATATTATTGAAAAATATGGTGTTCATGGCCACGTCATTGATTTTGATATGTCTAGCCTCTTGCAAAATTTACAAGCAGAAGGCGACTCTACTGCAACACCTGAATCCATTCGCTTGGAATACGAAACACACTATTTCTCTTCTCTTGGACATTTCATCAATTCAAAATCGGGAACTATTCTTTGCTCCGATCAAGTATTCGAAGGGAATTGTCTCATAAATCCAGGAAATATATTCCTCGCTTGGAATATGAGAAGTAATGAAGGTCGTTTAGTAGGAGCAGGCGTTTATATCGCAAGAATTGAAATAAAAATCAAATCTAAAAAGCGTGTAGTTTCTAGAAAAGCGAAAGATTATATGTGGGGTATTCAACGCGTAAAAAATGGTGGCAAACTTTTAGAATAACATGTTATTCAAATAAAATCAAAGCAGGTCGCCAATAATAAAGGCGACCTTTTTTATTGAAAAAACGATTTGAAACCCCTATTAATCATTCTAATAATTCACTATTCATTAGCGTTATCTTTATAAGGGCATGGTTATTCAAGCGTACAATGCGCAAGCCTTTGATTAATCGAAATTGGGTGCAAAATGGCCTTTTTTGTTTACTAGGGAATACAAAAAAGAGCGTTATATACGTCTTTTTGTTTTTTAGGAAAGTATTTTCTTTAAGGGTACATCTATTTTTTATTAAAATGGCATTCCGTTTTTCTCATAAATGAGGCTTTATGATTCAAAAAACTCTTGTTTCTGCTCTTTTCTTTAGCTTAGTCGCTAGTTCTTTTTCTTTTTCTGCGATGCCTTTGTTTAATCAACTAGGTTTTACTCCTGAATCTGAAAAAATTGTAGTGATTCCTGGGAATGACGCCAATCCTATTGAAGTCCGAGATGTTTTTGGGAAAAAAGTGCTGGATCTTAAAGTTCCTTATGTGAGTGAATGGCCTGCTAGTGGTGAAGAAACTCAAGTTTATGATTTGTCCTCTATAAAAAAAGAGGGAACTTACCGATTATTCCGTAACGGTGAATATTTAGGAAACCCCATTGTTGTTTCTAAAAATCCTTATGAAGAAGTCGCAAAAGCTTCCTTGAAATGGTTTTATTATCAACGTGCTGGTGTTGCTTTAGAATACCCTTATGCAGGCAAATGGGCCAGAGCAGCAGGCCATCCAGATGATAAGGTGATTGTTTATGGGACAGATAAAGTGACAAACAAAAAAGCCTCTAAAACGAAACCTCGTATTATTAGTTCCCCTAAAGGCTGGTATGATGCTGGTGATTATGGAAAATATATTGTGAACTCCACAATCACAGTATTTACTCTTTTAGCATTATATGAACATTTCCCTGCCTATGCAGACACGCTTCATTGGAACATCCCTACTATTTATAAAAATCTTCCTCCTTTATTAGATGAAGTGCGCTGGAATTTAGAGTGGATGCTTTCTGCTCAAGATAAAGATGGAGGCGTTTTCCATAAAGTCACTACTTTAAAATTCTCTGGCTCTGTGGCTCCTGAAAAAGATACAGACGCCAGGTACGCGATTATTAAAAATGTCGTAGCTTCTTTAGATTTTGCTGGTGTTATGGCTCAAGCTTCTGTGGTGTATAAAAAGTTTGATAAGCCCTTTGCCGACAAGATGCTTAAAGCAGCTGAGAAAGCTTATGCTTGGGCAAAGGCAAACCCTAAAGCCATGTATGTACAACCTGAAGATGTGCAAACAGGAAGCTATGCCCCAGGTAATGAAGATGGGAAAGATGAATTCCGTTTTGCAGCCTCTGAACTTTACAACGCCACTAAAAAAGATTTGTATTTAAAAGATTTGAAAAATAATCCTTTTAATGCGAATGGCCCCTGGTGGGGAGATTTGAATTTCCTCGCGGTGTATCGTGTGGCTTTAAGCCCTGCTGTTTTTGGAGATTCTCTTTCTCAAGCAGCTAAGAAAATCTTAATAGAGGAAGCTAATTCTTTAAGAGCCGAAGGCGATTCTTCTGCTTATCGTTTGCCAATGCACACCTGGAATTGGAACTGGGGATCCAATAGTGCTGTCGCTAATAACGGGATTATTTTGCTCCATGCTTACTACTTAACAAAAGACAAAAGCTACTTAGACGGTGCTCAACAGACTTTAGATTATCTGCTTGGGAAAAATCCTTTGGAGATTTCTTATGTGACTGGTTTTGGTTATAGAAGCCCTAAAAATCCGCACCATAGACCAAGCGAATCTGATTTTGTAGATGAACCTGTTCCTGGGATGCTCGTAGGTGGGCCTCACTTAGGAAAACAAGATATTGGCGAAGAGAATTGGAAATGCAAAGACTATGCAGGCGCCAATAAACCAGCTCTTGCTTATATTGACCATCAATGCAGTTATGCCACCAATGAAGTGGCCATCAACTGGAACGCTCCTTTTGCCTATTTAGCTAGCGCTCTTCAAGCGATTTACAGTGGACTTGGTGCTTTTTAATTTGATAACAAAGGCAACCGCGACTAACTCCTAGAAAAGCGGCGGCCTTACTTTTATTGTGCCCATGTTTATTTAATGCCTCCATAATGTGATCCCATTTTGGGGCATTGGAACGTACTTTTTGAATTTCTCTTACATCTGAAAAACTCGATACTTCTTGATCTAAAATGGTTTGTAATGATTCTCCATAAGGCTTTAATAGGTAGTATCGCTGTAATACATTTTTTAGCTGGCGGACATTGCCTGGCCAAGAAAAACGGGCCAAAATAGCCAATTCTTCTAAAGATAGTTCAAGATCAGGATACTCTGGCGCCAGTGACGATTGCTTAATTTCGTTCCAAATTTCTAAAGCTAAGTCTCGAAAATCTTCTTTTCGTTCTCGTAAGGAAGGAATTCTCATGGGAAACACATGGAGCCTAAAAAACAAGTCTTCACGGAAGAAGCCGTCTTGCACTTGCTTTTTGAGATCCCGATGCGTTGCACAAATTAACCTAAAATCGACAGGGATGCTATGAGACTCCCCTATTGGAAGAACCGCCTTTTCTTGTATGATTCGAAGTAAGCGGCTCTGAAGATCGATTGGCATTTCGCCTATTTCATCAAGAAACAAAGTCCCATGATCGGCTGCCCGCACTAACCCTTTTTGATCACTCAGGGAACCTGTGTAAACGCCTTTTTTTGAACCCTCAAGAAGGTTTTCTATTAAATTCTTGGCTAAGGCACCACAATTCACTGCCACAAAAGGGCCTTCTCTTCTTTCACTTTGTTTGTGTAACAAGCGAGCCGCAATTTCTTTCCCTGAACCTGATTCTCCATAGATTAAGACAGGTATTGTGGATTTCGCAGCGATAGAAAGTAGTCTTTTAAATGTTTGCATTGCTTTATTTTGTTTAGATTATCGTTTATTTATGAATATCTAAGAAAAACGTCGTTTTTGAACTTCACTTATATAAACGTATTTATTCCCCTTTTTCTTTACGCTGCAATTATTATTTTTACATTCGATTGTAATTATTTACAATTGTAACTTACTTCCCTTTTAAGGAAAGATCAAAATGTCAAAAAGAATCGTATGTAAATTTGGCGGTAGTTCTGTTGCAGAAGCCAACCAGTTCAAAAAAATTAAAGCGATTATCGAATCTGATTCGAATCGTAAAATCGTAGTGGTTTCAGCTCCTGGTAAACGAACATCGAAAGAGACTAAATTAACAGATTTACTTTACAGCACATACGATCTTGCTTCTAAAGGGTTAGACTTTTCAACTCCTTGGAAATTGATCTGTGATCGTTATTTAGAAATCTGTGCAGACTTAAATATTGCCCCTAAAATTAAAGACGATTTAGATGCTCTTGAGCAAAAGATGATTTCTAGCCCAGAGACTCTAACTACTGATTTTCTAGTGAGTCGTGGAGAATTTCTCTGTGCTAAAATTATGGCCGAATATTTGAATGCGACCTTTGTAGATACTTTCCCAATTATTTGTTTTGATGATAAGTACCGTATCACCACAAAAAGCTATAGCGACATTGCCTCTGCCCTAAAAGACGAAAGCAAGGTTTATGTATTGCCTGGCTTTTATGGTTCTAATCTCCATGGAGAAGTGAAGACTTTTTCTCGTGGCGGTTCTGATATCACAGGCGCCATTCTTGCCAATGCCATTGAAGCTGAAAAATACGAAAACTGGACAGATGTTTCTGGAATGCTCATGGCAGACCCAAGAATTGTAGAAAGTCCTATGCCTATTGAATATGTTAGCTACCGTGAAATTCGCGAGCTTGCTTATTCTGGTGCAAGCGTTTTACACGATGAATCGATTGCCCCTTGCCGTGCAAAAAACATTCCTATCAATATTCGTAATACAAATAAGCCAGAAGACCCAGGTACCATTATTGGGCCTACTCCTAAAACAATCAAAAACCCAATTACTGGTGTCGCTGGAAGAAAAGGCTTTTCAATGATCTACATTGAAAAAACGATGATGAATAAAGAGATTGGTTTTGGTCGTCGTGTTCTTGCTGTTCTTGAAAGCGAAGGCCTTTCCTATGAGCTTTGCCCAAGTGCCATTGACTCTATGAGTATCGTTGTAGATTCCAAAGCGCTCTATGCTGTGCAAGAAACTGTTCTTGAAGATATCACGCAACAAATGCGCCCAGATCGCATCAAGATATTCCCTGGGATTAGCTTGATTGCTACAGTGGGCCATGGCATGACAGACAAGATTGGTGTTGCTGCCAAATTATTTACCGCTCTTGCAGAACAGTCTGTAAACGTTCGCATTATTGACCAAGGTTCTTCTCAAATCAACATCATCATTGGTGTTGAAGAATCCGATACAGAAAAAGCGATTAATGCGATTTATAAAGCATTTATTTCGTAATTATTTTTTCTTTTTATAACAACAAAAGCAACCTTTTTTAGGTTGCTTTTT
>JAAYXQ010000247.1 GCA_012515825.1 Fibrobacter sp. | reverse complement strand
TCATAACGCATTAACGGTGATTTACAGCGAGAACAAATAAAAACAATCATAGACGACGGTTTTCCTCGTAGTAAAACGTCCATACTCAACCCACAATGGGGACATGTCATTTGAATTGAATCCATACCCTATAATTTAGTTTTTTTTAGGAACGACCTTTCGCAAAAATGAAAACTTAAAGTAAAATCAGCTGGCTAGAAGCTTAAGGCATGTTTTAAGTCACCCATTTTTAATGAAAATGTATTTTCCCATAATGCCAAAAATATGGTATTATAAAAAAAAAGATTAAACACAAATAATAAAATCTATTTTTTGCAAAAGTAATTCATCCTAAGTTTTCGCTCTTTAAGCGAGGCATCACAGAGGTTTTATGCCTGCATTTGAACGCATTGAATCAGGATTTCAAGGATTAGACAATGCCTTAGATTCCATTCGCCTAGGCGATAATGTCGTCTGGCAAGTTTCTCAATTAGAAGATTATAGTTTTTTTATAAAACCCTTTGTTCAAAAAGCGATCGAGCAAAAAAGAAATGTCATCTACGTAAGATTTGCACAACACGAATCTTTACTAGAACCCACCGAAGGCCTAAAAATCTTTTCTTTTGATCCAGAATCAGGCTTTGAATCTTTTACTATTAAAGTCAATGAAATGATCTCCAAAGAAGGGAAAGAGGCCTTTTATGTCTTTGATTGTCTTTCAGAACTTCAAGCGGCTTGGTGGGCTGATTTAATGATGGGTAATTTTTTTCAATTAACGTGTCCCCATCTTTTTGATTTGGATACCGTTGCCTATTTTCCCATTCTTAGAGGCAAACATAGCTTTGATACTATTGCACGCATTCGAGACACCACTCAACTCCTTTTAGATGTTTACTCTGAAAAGGAGGAGACTTTTCTCTATCCCTTAAAAGTTTGGCATCGCTATTCTTCGTCGATGTTCTTACCTCATCAATTTGAAAACGATTCTTTTATACCACTAACCGATGGAGTTAAAATTGCACATTTTTATAAAATATTAAATCAAGAATCTTCTTATTCTAGTGATCAGAATCTGGATAGCTGGCAACGATGGTTTGCCTCTGTTCATAGAGAATATCAACAAGGTGTTTTCTCTAAAAAAACGAAAACCGATCTTTGTAAAAGTATGATCTCTCGAGAAGAGAAAATGGAAGAGATTGTATTACAATATTTTGATGCTGAAGATTTTTTTGAAGTACGCTCAAGAATGATAGGTACAGGTACCATTGGAGGTAAAGCATGTGGTATGCTTCTTGCTCGAAAAATCATTTCTAAATCTCTACCAGAAAGCAATACTTACCTAGAACCACATGATTCTTTTTATATAGGCTCAGATGTTTTTTACACTTACATTGTCCTCAATAACGCCTGGAATTTGCGAATTCGTCAAAAAACAATAGATGGCTGGTTTACAGCAGCAAAAGACCTAAAAGAGCAACTTCTTCACGGTCATTTTCCAGATACTATTCAGGAACAATTTAGACGAACCTTAGATTACTTTGGACAAAGTCCTATTATTGTTCGCTCAAGTAGTTTATTAGAGGATAGTTTTGGCAATGCCTTTGCTGGTAAATATGAATCGGTTTTTTGCACAAATGTCGGAACATTTTCAGAACGTCTTGCTGAATTCGAACAAGCCATTCGGATTGTGTACGCTAGTACAATGGATAAATCCGCTTTAGAATATCGGCGAAAAAGAGGCTTAGCTGAAAAAGATGAGCAAATGGCCATTTTAGTGCAACGAGTCTCTGGTAACAACTACGGCTCTTTCTTTATGCCAGCGGCAGCAGGAGTTGGTTATTCTTACAGTTCTTGGAGATGGTTAGAAGAAATGGATCCTTCCGCTGGAATGCTTCGCCTAGTAGCTGGACTTGGCACACGAGCTGTAGACCGAACCTCGTCTGATTACCCGAGACTTGCTAATCTAGATCGCCCTGCGGCTTCCGTATCTACAAGTATTGCACAAAAACACCGTTTTTCTCAAAGCCATTTAGATGTCCTAGATTTTAATAAAAGACAACTCCTTGAGACCCCTCTTGAAAATCTTTTACCCCATTTTCCTTTTTGGTATCGGAATCAAGTACTTGAACGCGACTACGAAGCAGAAGAATCATTAAGAAATCGAGGTTTATCAAAAGACGTGTATTTTACAAATTGCCAAGGCCTTCTAGAGAATAACGTATTCACTCATTTTATGAAAATGATTTTACATACTCTTCAAGAGGCTTATAGTACGCCAGTAGATATCGAATTCACCGTCAATACCAATGAAAAAAATGACTTTGTAGTCAACTTACTTCAATGCCGCCCTCTTCAAAGTAATCAAAACAAAGAATCCTCCTCAACGCCCCTATTTTCAATGAAGAAAACACTTTTTGAAGTACAAGGTAGCGCCATGGGAAACTTTTCTATGCAAGAAATCGACTTGATTGTAGAAGTAGATCCTAGAAATTATTTTTTATTCCCTTACAACAGGAAAAAAGAAATCGCCAGTGCCGTTGGATTAATTAATGAATTCATTCGTCATAAAAATAAAAAGGCGTTGCTTCTCGTACCTGGGCGTATAGGCACATCCTCTCCAGAACTTGGAGTTCCCGTTTGTTTTGCCGATATTTCCAATTATACGGCAATTTGTGAAATCTCAAACTCGTCCTCTGGTTTTTCTCCTGAATTATCTTATGGAAGTCACTTGTTTCAAGATTTAGTCGAATCCGAAATCTTTTATGCAGCCCTTTCTGAAGGGGGAAAAACCAAAATTTATAAGCCAGAACTTATTCAAAAATTCCCCGATCTCCAATCAGAAATTCTCACGAGCTATCCAGAACTTTGGCCTTTGATTCACATTTGGGATTTAAAACAAGAACCACTCGAAATTCATTTAAATAAAAGCAAAGGAGAAGCTATTGCCGCTTTGAAGTAATAACAAAATCCTCATTTTTTTCTACATTTGCTTTCCATGATGGAAACACGATATAATCCCCAAGAAGTAGAAGCTCGCTGGCATAACGAGTGGAATAAGAAAAAAAGTTTTACCCCTTCTGGCAAAGGAACTCCTTTTTCAGTAGTCATCCCGCCTCCAAACGTCACTGGTGCTTTGCATCTCGGTCATGCTTTAAACAATACGATTCAAGATATTCTTGTTCGCTACCGTAGAAAAACAGGTTGTGATACCTTATGGATTCCAGGCACAGACCATGCAGGCATTGCGACTCAAGCCGTTGTTGAAAAACGCTTACTCCAAGATGAGAAAAAGACTCGCAGAGACATTGGCCGCGAAGCTCTTGTCGAACGTATTTGGAAATGGAAAGAAGAATACGAAGCTCGCATCACTAAGCAATTAAAAAGCTTAGGTTCTAGCTGTGATTGGGATCG
>JAAYXQ010000033.1 GCA_012515825.1 Fibrobacter sp. | reverse complement strand
TGTACTATGGCAAAAATTATTTCTAAAAAACAACTTTCTCCCGCCGTTTACCAAATTCGAGTCGAAGCTCCTTTGATTGCTGAAGAACGTAAAGCTGGGCAATTTATCATTCTTCAAGTCGATAAAGACATTGGGGAACGCGTCCCGTTAACGATTGCTGATGCCGATACAAAAGAAGGCTCTATCACATTGATTTTTCAAACCGTTGGTAAAACGACTCAACAACTAGCCACTCTAGAAGAAGGCGATGACATTCCTGTCATCGTTGGCCCTCTTGGCTCTCCTACTCATGTTCAAAAGTATGGTCATGTAGTCTGCGTTTGCGGTGGTGTAGGTATTGCCCCTATGCATCCTATTGCTCAAGCCATGAAAGCGGCGGGCAATAAGTTGACGATTATCATGGGCGCCAGAAACGAAAGCCTCTTCTTAATGAAAGACGAAATGGGTGCACTTGCAGACGATTTGATTTTAATGACCGACGACGGCTCTTGTGGTAGAAAAGGTCTCGTCACGGAGCCCCTTAAAGAATTGTGCGAAAGTGAATCTAAACCAGACTTAGTCATAGCCATTGGCCCTCCAATCATGATGAAGTTCTGTTCTCTAACTACAAAACCATACGGTGTTAAAACCATGGTGAGCTTAAACAGCATCATGGTGGATGGCACAGGCATGTGTGGTGGTTGCCGCGTCAATATCGGCGATAAAGTGAAATTTGTCTGTGTCGATGGCCCTGAATTTGATGGCCATTTAGTGGACTGGGATAACATGATGCAAAGAATGAGTGCTTATAAAAACATGGAGCAAGAAGCTGTACATCGTTTTGGTTCTCATGATGGGCATAAATGCAATATTGATAAAATGGCTGATGCCAAAATGGCCAAAGATAAAAAGGAAGTATAACCATGTCCGAACGTAAAACAATCGAACAAATGGACGCTGAAGCTAAAGAAAACTTGAAGAAGATCCAAGAAATCGGTGAGCCATTAAAAATGAAAGATCGCTTGGCTATTCCTCCTCATGCCATGCCTGAATTAGAGCCTTCTTATAGAGCTCGTTCTATGGAAGAAGTAGCCTGTGGTTATACTGAAGCCCAAGCGATAGCAGAAGCACATCGTTGCCTAAACTGCAAGAAACCATTTTGCGTACAAGACTGCCCTGTTCATATTGACATTCCTGCATTTATCGCAAAAATTGCTGAAGGGGATTTTAAGGCTGCCATTGCAAAGATCAAAGAAACCAGTTTACTCCCTGCTATTTGCGGTCGCGTTTGCCCTCAAGAACGTCAATGCCAATTAAACTGTACCGTTGGAAAAATAAACAAAGATGTCGAAAAATCCGTTGGCATTGGTCGTCTTGAACGTTTTGTTGCAGACTATGAACGTGAACACGGTGAAATTGTTGTTCCTGCGATTAAACCTTCTACAGGTAAAAAAGTAGCCGTTATTGGTTCTGGTCCTGCAGGTCTTGTTGTAGCTGCAGATGTGCGTCGTGAAGGTCATGATGTGACTATTTTCGAAGCATTCCACAAGCTTGGCGGTGTGATGCGTTATGGAATTCCTGAATTCCGTTTACCAAAAAGCATTGTTGATAGAGAAATTCAAACTCTAGAAGCCATGGGCGTTCACTTTGAAACGAATTACGTCGTTGGCCGTACTCGCAAACTAATGGATCTTCTCAATAAAGATGGTTTTGATGCCTTGTTCATTGGAACTGGAGCTGGATTACCTCTATTTATGGGTATAAAAGGCGAAAGTCTAGTTGGTGTTTTTGCCGCTAACGAATACCTCACCAGAGCCAATCTAATGAAAGCCTACGATAAAGATCACGCAGACACTCCTATGTGGCCAGGTAAGAACGTGGTCGTCTTAGGTGGCGGTAACGTGGCAATGGATTCCGCTCGTATGGCTCTTCGTCTTGGAGCAGAAAAAGTGCGCATCGTTTATCGTCGTAGTATGGCTGAGCTTCCTGCTCGTGGCGAAGAAATTCACCATGCCCAAGAAGAAGGCGTTGAATTCTGCGTTCTTCAAAATCCTTCAGAAATCCTCGGCGATGAAAACGGTCGTGTCCGCGGCATGATCGTCGACAAATACGAATTAGGAGCTCCTGATGAAAAAGGGCGTCCACGTCCTGTGAAGTTAGAAGGTCAAAGCTTTGAAATGGAATGTGATACCGTTCTAGTAGCTATTGGAAACGGATCTAATCCTCTCATTAGCCAAAGCACACCTGAACTAAAAGTAAACAAACGTGGTAACATTGAATTAGAAGACCAAGAAGTAAATAAAACCTTCGTAGAACGCGTTTATGCGGGTGGCGATATTGTTCTTGGTGCCGCTACTGTTATTTTAGCCATGGGCGAAGGTCGAAAAGCCGCTAAAGGCATTAACGAATACCTAGCTAAAAACTAAACCTAAATTTTTATTTTAATCCCTAATGCCATTTGTGTATTAGGGATTTTTTTGTATTCTTATCTTATGGAATTTGGCTTTGTTCATTCTTACGAAACTGGAGCTGCGGTAGATGGCCCTGGCGTTCGTTTTGCTCTTTTTATAGCGGGATGCCCTTTTCGTTGTACCTATTGCCATAATCCAGATACTTGGGACATGAAACGAGGGAAAAGAACCTCCTCAGATGAAGTTCTTCAAGAGATTGCTAAATATGCGAGTTTTTTACGTATTGCAGGCGGCCTGACGATTACAGGCGGAGAGCCCTTAACACAACCAGATTTTGTTCATGAAATATTCTTACGAACTAAAAATGAATTAAAACTGCACACCGCTCTCGACACTCAAGGGTATTTAGCTGCAAAACTTCCAGATGCATGGTTTGATCCCGTAGATTTAGTATTACTAGATATTAAAATCATGAATCCAGAGAAACACCTCCAGATTACAGGAAAAGAGCTTCAACCATCATTAGATTTTGCCTTAAGATTACACCGCCTACAGAAAAAAACATGGCTTCGTTATGTACTTATCCCAGGAATCACAGATGCTCCAGAAGATATTGATGCCCTCGCTAATTTCATTGCTTCATTAGCCTGTATAGAGCGCATAGAAGTTCTTCCCTTTCACAATCTAGGCATTCACAAGTGGGAAGAATTAAACTTATCCTACACGCTTAAAAATCAAAAAAGCCCCTCTCCCGAAGAAGTGAGGCTTGTTCAAAAAAAATTAGATCGAGCTATACAAAAAAATTAAGCGCGACTTTCGATGATTTTGTAAATCACTTCTGGAGTGATAAGCCCTCTTTCACCAAAACCAGGACGATTTCTAGCCTTAAAACGATCGCTCACCATACGAGCAGCATCAGAAGCATTGATTCCATATTCTTTAAGATGCGTTGGAACACCTAAAGATTCAAAGAATTCTTCTGTTTTTTGAATTGCCTGAGAAGCACATTCCTCAACCGAACCGTTTAACCCTAAAACTCTTTTGCCATATTGAGCGAGCTTTTCTTTTTTCTCATTCATAAAGAATCGCCATACACCAGGTAGAACAATCGCGAGCGTGCGAGCATGATCAATCCCATACAATGCAGTAAGTTCATGACCAATATCATGAGTAGACCAGTCTTGAGGCATACCGCAAGAGATGACCCCATTAAGGGCTTGTGTGGAACACCAACATAAATTGGCTCGAACGTTATAATCCTCTGGCGTTTGCATGGCTTTAGGGCCTTCTTCAATAAGCGTAGCAAGAACGGCTTCTGCTTGCCTATCTTGTAAAGGACCATTGTTTGGGAAAGTCGCATATTGTTCCATAGTATGAACAAAGGTATCAACAACTCCATTTGCTGTTTGACGAATAGGTAATGTGGTCGTAGTCATCGGATCGATGACACTAAATTGAGGACGAATTAATTCGGAATAGCCTCCAAATTTTTCTTGAGTGGAATCTCGACTAATCACAAAATTGGCATTCATTTCTGAACCAGTAGCAGGTAACGTCATAATCGAAGCTAATGGAAGAGCAGAATTAGGAGTCGCTGTTTTTCCGAGCATAAAATCCCAAGGATCAGCGCCAGTATATTTTGTAGCAAGAGCCATGAATTTTGTACCATCTAAAACAGAGCCTCCGCCCACAGCAAGTAAGAACGTCACGTTTTGCGTTTTAATCTGTTCTACTGCACGCATACAAGTTTCATATCTTGGATTTGCTTCAATGCCACCAAACTCGATAACATCAAACCCTTTTAATGCTTTTTTTGTTTGTTCATAAACGCCATTCTTAAAAATAGAACCACCGCCATAAACCATCATTACTTTTGAAGAAGGTGGAATAAGAGAAGAGATTGAAGCGATTTCGCCTTTTCCAAATAAAATACGTGTGGGATTATGGTATTGAAAGTTATTCATGAGTTCTCCAGAATAAGTGATATGCAAAGTAATTTACAAAACTTATCAATAATAAGCTTACTTCTTCAAAACGATTTCAATTAAACCCTTACACGAATGTAACCACTAAATGATTTGGAGCTATTACACAGAATTAAGGTGAATTTATGCGTAAAGAATTAATTGTTTTTTTAATTACGCCCCTAAACAAAAAAACTCCTCGAAAGAGGAGTAAAAATGACGAGATGGCTTCCAGAACCTTGAACTTACCAGGAGGGGAGCAATGATAGAGTTGTTTGAGGATTTACCTATCACACCATCTCATCACACATTAATATAACAAATTTGAATAATAAAACAATGTTTCAAATTTCTTACATTCTATTCTTCTTTAAATACTATTCTGCAATTTGGTTTGAAACGGAAACCGCCTCGGCGATGACGCTGTATTTCAAAATACTTCGAAACCTTTTCCACGTGAGCTACAACACGGTTTAGGCGACTTTCAAAGTTTG
>JAAYXQ010000246.1 GCA_012515825.1 Fibrobacter sp. | reverse complement strand
TCATGACTATCGTTCTTTCCCCCAGCGACTCAAATGTGCCACTGACTTCCACATACGCACTGTCATAAAAAGCAAAATCAGAGGCCAATGCTTCGTCTAAGGCTAATAGAGGCGTAAAACAAATCTCAGGAGCAGAACCTGCGACGATCTGCCCTATCGTGTAAATACCTCGATAAGCCTCTTTTTCTTCAGGGTAATATTCCCAAGGCCCTTGCAAGCAAGAGATTAAAAATATCGAAAACGCCAAAATCCATTTCTTAGAAATAATATTCATAGTTCAACATCACTGGTAAAAATGGGAATTGATAAATGGCTTCAAATTGAGGCGGATTTTTATTGGTATCATAATAATAGTAGAACATGTTTTCATGATTCGTTAAGTTGATAATCGTCCAACTAAAATTCCATCTATTCTCGACACCGATATCAATAAGTTTTAAGTCTATTCTAAAGTAATTCGTCTGTCTCCCTGCATTTCTAGAGCCAGAGACAACCACAATATCATCTTGATAATCGCCCTGATCCATTTCATAAGGTTGATAGTAACCTATTTTTTCTGTGAGTGGCATTCCAGAAGCATATTTTAAAACTAGAGAAGATCTAAAGAATTTACCTGCTCTTTTATACTTCCAAATACCATCTTTATCGTCTTTCCAATTAATGCCCAAATCTAATTTCACCGCATAAGGTTGATGCCAATTTGGATGATAAACCATAGAATCATCGCTTTTTAATACACTAAGACTATGGCTCCAGCTAATGCCTCCAAACCAAGGCCCCTCTTCTTTTCGAAGAGATAATTCATAACCCATGGAATACCCTTCGGCAGTCCCAAAATAATCCGCTAGCAAAAAGTCATTTGAAGTACTGTCTTCCGATGTAGAGTCTTGAGCGATTTTAAAAGTATTTAAACCATTCTGAGTCTTAAAATAGGCTTCAATAGAACCATCAAAACGATCCCAAAGATTTCTTTGTTTATACCCTGCTGCAAATAAATAAGAAGACGCTGGCTTTAAGTGTTTCCCTTTTGTAGTGGTGACCGAAGGGTAATAAAATTCGTTTAGAGATTCTTGATCTGAAAACATCACAGAATTCATGTATTGTAAATATCGCCCTGCATAAAATTCCACGCTTTTGTCTTCATCAATTTGATATGCTAGAGACAAGCGAGGTTCTATTCCAAAATGTTTAGATAATGTTTGATAATTTAGGCGAACACCATATTGCAATAATAAATCTGGGTTTAACTGCCAAGCATCCATTAGATAACCCACATGATGAAATGGATTTTGTTTATCCAATATCTTGTTTTCTAGAATGTATTCCCAGAACTGCACTCGATCATATTCTAATTCATAGCCAACAGTCATCGTATGATCATCAACACGGTAATAATTTAGCCACTGTTTTAGGCTCCATGTTTTAATATCATTTCCAAGGGATATTAAATCTAAAACTTCCATTGTTTGGAAAAAATGAGAAAAAGAAGCTGTTGCATTATACTCAAACCATTCATGAAAACGCCATCTAAAATTAAGTGGAATTGCTTTATTTCCCCAACCTGCATCTAGTGGATCAAATATCAAATAATCCTCTCCTAAATAAAAGCTGGTTTTCAATTCCATGTCTTCATTAAATTGATAAATCAAAGCCCCTTGCACATCAGTAAAATTGTAATCCAAATCAAAATCAATTAAGCCAATCGTATTAAAAAGAGAAATCATAGGGCCGATATAAGTACTCCGACCACCTATAATCCAACGAGCATTTCCTTTATGCCCTTCTGTATGCAATTGAGCTGCAAAAGTACTTATTTTCACGCTTGACTTTTCAAACCACGCTTCTGTAGTATCAGAGCCGCCTTTTCGACTTTGGATATCAAGAACCGAACTTAAACGATTCCCAAATTGTGCAGGGAATCCACTTTTATAAAACTTAACATCATCAATCGTTTCCACTAAAAACGTACTAAACAAACCAAAAAAATGAGTAGGAGAATATACTACGGCATTGTCTAATAAAAATAGATTTTGATCCGCGGCTCCTCCCCGAACATAAATTTTCGTACTAAAATCAGAACTTGCCACCACTCCAGGTAACGCTTGAATACTTCTTATTACATCAGCTTCTGCAAGGCCAGGCATTCTCTTAATACTCTTTGCAGAAACAACAGACTCCCCTAATTTTCTTTTAGGACGACGTCTTAACTGAACCACGACTTTTTTTAATTCCGTCATCTGTTCAGAATCTGAATTCAAAAACTCATTTACATCAATATCTTCTTCAGCCACATCTTCTGGGATCAATTGAACCGCAGGAACGCGTTCTACATTACCATCATCATAATGAGTCATTAAGACATCATTTGTAATTTCAAAAGAAAAAGCATAATCCGATCCATGGTATACTAATTCATAGCATTTTTCTTTTCCCGTTCCATAAATGCAAATATTCCAAAGCGTGTCTATAGGTAAAGAAAACTGAAAAGGCTTATTGAATTGGATTTTTTGAACATCACCTGTTTCAAGAATTTCCGCTTGAAATAGTGAATCCCCGAAAAAAGAAGAATCATTTAAAGTTCCCATAAATTGAATGGATGTCTTTTTTAAAACAATAGAATCTGCCGTTTGAGCCCATCCAAAAACAACCATTCCAAAAAGAACTAAAAGGATTTTTTTCATAAAGAAATACTCTACACCACCAAGAAAGAAGTCAAAAAACTAGAAAAAACAGACCTCTATAAAACACTTGAGCATTATGCTTTTGTCAATTTTTATAAAAAAAAAACAAAATTAGTTCCGATTATTAAAGAAATAATGAATTATAGGCTTAGAAAAGCGTATAAAACTTTATATCAACACCCTGTTTTTCTCCAGTTTACATAAAGTATACTAAATGTGACGTAAATCACATGGGAAACAAACTCAAGAAATTCCCTCGTTGTAATTCGTCAACGGCATTTTTAAATGCATTGTTCTTTTTTTTATGAAGATGTTATATTTTTATTACAATACTATAGGAGAACTATTAGAATTAAACTAATTGAAATGAATTTACCGCTAAAACGAAAAAAATAAGTTTACAATAGATCCGCACATTTAGCCTAATTCAATTATTATTCAATTCTTCTTATATAGTTACAAATCAAAGAGATTAAATCAAGGAGATCTCCATGAAACGCTTACTAAGTCTATTCATTGTTGTATTTTTCTTTGTTGGCTGCGCAAGCACACCTCAAGAAAAGAACGTTAGTAAAACACTAAAAATGCAAAACAGAAAAGCAGAAATCATTAACAAAGGAATGATTGCTGGCTTTGGCATTGGTGAATCTGCCGACGAGCAAATGGCTCTTGACGAAGCAGATTTGAACGCTAGAGCAGATATAGCTAGAACAATCGAAACTAAAGTAGGGGATCTATCCAAACGTTATGCAGAAGAAGTAGGTGGCGAATTTACAGAACACATGGAAACAGTTCGTAAGAGTATTGCTTCTACAATAGTCAGTGGCGCCACCATGACCGAAATCGATATGGAAACAATCGATGGTCGCTATAAAGTTTATGGTGTAATGACCCTTGATCCAAAACTATTCTACCAAGCCATGGAAGCAGAGTTAAATGCTCAAAAAGCAGATGTAGCTCGTTTCCGCGCAAGCAAAGCTTATCAAAGTGCTAATGAAGAATTCAAAGCTTTTGACGAATACAAAAAAAGCATTGGACAATAAAAAATGAATAGATTACTTCTTTTCGCCTTGACTGGGTCTTTGTTGTTTTCAGGATGTGCTTCTACTGCGAAAGCACCTCCTGATCCAAGCGTTCAACGCTTACAAGCACAACAAGGTTATGATGAACTCGACCGTGAGATGGGAGATTCAAAGCCTCTTGATATCGAATCTTCTACAGCGCCTATCGTCGCCACCCCAAGTAGCCCAACAAGAGTCGTGAGTCAACCTACTGTTGTGGCAAGGCCATCACAACCTGCGATTGTAAAAACAAGTGTTGGCCAAATGCCTACATTAATGGTTTTACCTGCAGCCAAAGCAAAAGAAGCTCAAGATATTTTAGTCATTCAAAATGAGCCTTCCACTAAAGCCATGATGGAAGCGATTAACGCTTTCCTTACTCAAAAACAATATGAGGTCAAGTCTTTAGATGGGCAAGGGGCTCTTGATGAATTAATTCAAATGCAACAAGAAATTGCTGGAGAAGAGGAAGACTTTTCTTACTTAGCAAGCCTTGCTCTTGGTGCAGATATTTACCTCACTTTTTCTGGCAATGTTCAAGGAGACATGGTTGTCGCTGAGATCAATGCTTATGAAACAGCAACGGCTCGCCTTCTAGGAAGCCAAACAAGTGAAGTTAAAAACAATAGTGGGTCAAATGCAAATATGAGAGCACTAACTCAATCTGCGGCCCGTAAAGCAATGCCTGGGTTAGAAAAGAAAATACAAGCTTATTGGAATGCAGATCAAAAAAATGGCGTCCAATACAAAGCGGTCATTCATATCAAAGGTTCATATTCAGAATCTCAAACTGAAGACCTTCACGATGTTGTATTAAATACTTTAAAATCAATTTTTAATAAAGTTTCTGTAAATTCCATGACCAGTAAAACCATAGACATGATTGTCTATGCAGACCCTCAAAAGTACGCTGATTCTCATGAAGTTTATAGTGCTATTAGAAACAGCTTAAAAAGTACGGCCTCTATTTCTAAAAAGAATATTTCTAGAAAGCTTCTTTTAATGGATCTACAATAAAATGAAAATCTATTCTACCGTAATCCTTATATTATTGATGGCAGTCTCTGCTTCTTTTGGAGCAAAGCTCATCAGCTATACAGGGTATTCGGCAGAATCTCAAGAAGAAGCGAACAATGCCGCCATTGCAGGCGTTGCAAAACAAATTTCAGCACAAGTTTCTTCTTCTCAAAAGCTTGTCAAAAAAGAAGTAAAAAAAGGCGCCACATCTTCTTTTAAAAAAGATTTTTCTGTTTCAAACCAAGTAGAATCGAATCTCTTATTAAAAGGGATTCGAGTTTCTCCAAAACCAAAGCAAGGGCGTAATTTTGTAGCCTTTGCCACAGTTGATCTAGACCAGCTTTCTTCTGA
>JAAYXQ010000245.1 GCA_012515825.1 Fibrobacter sp. | reverse complement strand
TAGATTGTCTAACAGCAGAGCCTGTTTTTGAAAAAGTATATGAACGAATTACTTTATTCCGGTTAGGATCGGAAAAAACAAACTGAATTGTGGTGTCCTGGTTCACGACTATTTTTGATGGCGTTTCAGGAGCGACTTCAAATAATACATTACTTAAATTGATGTTGTCTAGTTTTAAGTCAAGAGCACCAGCAGTGGTGTCTTCTAAGAGCTCTGGATACTCACCTTCGTTATTTGCAAGTGTTTTAATAACTACACTTGAAATTTTTGCACCGCGATTAGAAAGTTTTAAGATAAATAAGTCCGTTTCTACGACAATACTTTTTTCTGAAACAACGGGTGCTGGTTCGATTAGAGAATCGCTAGCCACTGAGTCTTTTGCTGAAGAGTCCGTTGAATTAGAAAAAGCTGGGGCTTTTTCTAAAGTAGAAGCGGAATTGGTTTTTAGAGCAGGAATCTCTAAGGTCCCTTTAGATTCTTTTTTCACTTCTTGAGATTCTTCAGAAGTAATAGCCTGTTCCGATTTTTGAGGTACTGGTTGTGGCTTTGGCATGGTGGCCATCCACCATATCATAATGACTGCAATAAGAATAGATCCGATAATAGTATTTTTATTCATAATGATTCCTTACGGGGAGGAACGGGATCGTAGCCACCCTTACAAAAAGGGTTACAACGCAAAATCCGAAAAACAGCAAGATAGAAACCTTTTAACACTCCGTGAGTCTCAATGGCTTCAATTGCGTAGTGAGAGCATGTAGGGTAAAAACGACACGTACCACTAAAAAAAGAGGGGTGTATATATTGGTAGGCTCGAATGGGAAGAATTAAGATCAGTTGGCTAACTTTTTTTATCGATTTTAAGAGCATAAAAGGCTTTTCTCCATTTTAGATAAAAGCTTATTAGCTGAATCACGTATTCTTTCAGGGGTCATATCTTTAGAATTTTCATTAACGAAAATCATTGCCCAAATAGGTTCTTTAAGTTGAGTTGATGCTTCAAAGAAAATAGGGCGTAAAATACGTCTACAACGGTTACGATAAACGGCATTACCATTCTTTTTTTTGACTAAAAAACAAAAACGACAAACACTGTCAGGACTTTTTATCCATCTCATCGTTAATGACGGTGAGCGAACAAATTTACCTTGGGCAGAGATTTGTCGAAACTGAAATGGCGATCGCAGCCGATAAGATCTTAAAGAGGCAATAACCCGACCTTATTTTTTATAAATAGTGTCACTAACGGTTAAGCGTTTGCGGCCTTTGGCACGACGACGACTAATAACAGCACGTCCCCAACGGTCTTCCATACGGGCACGAAAACCTTGCTTATTGGAACGTTTACGATTGTGGGGTTGGAATGTTCTTTTCATGATTTTAAACCTTTAAAAATTGCAATTCAGAAGCCCAAATCTAATAAAACGCATATATAAATCAAGGGGTTATCCTATACTTACTGGTTAAAAATAGAAGTATAGGCACATATAAGCATTAAATAATTATATCAATTTGGGTTAAATTGCTATTGAAAGTTTAGGATTTCCTATAAAAAAGGCTCTTTTGGAGGAATGCAATTTGGATATAATGGATCACTGAAGTAAACGTCTTTTTTATTTCGGCGTCAGATGGATTGGATTTTGAACAGGCAAAACAGAAAGATAAAAAGAAAAGCAAGTGTTAATAATATTGTTTTATTCTAAACTCCTCACTATAATTTTTTATATCAAAAAAATGAGAAGAGTCTAATTGATATTAAAATGAAAGCATAAAAAAAGAACCGCTAATAAAGCGGCTCTTTTTTTGTTCAGAAAATAAAAATTATTTCTTAGCAATCTTTGTTTTCTTAGCTGTTTCTTTTAAAGCAGCTCCAGCCTTGAAACCAACGGTCTTAGAAGCTTTGATCTTCATAGCGGCGCCAGTTTTAGGATTGCGACCCATGCGAGCACTGCGTTCTTTAACTTGGAATGTACCAAAACCGATCAATTGAACGTTTCCGTCTTTCTTGATACCAGTAGTGATAGCTGCAATAACAGCGTTAACTGCGCGTTCTGCAGCAGCTTTTGTTTCGATACCAGCAGCTTTATCTGCAAGAACAGCACCGATGAGATCTTGTTTATTCATTATGACTCCTTGATAGTTGTTGAAAATTCAATGTAAGATATTATACCTTTTTTTTGGCCTTAAACAAGTTTTTTTTTCATTTATTTCTGTTTAAGCCCCTATTTTAGGGGGTTACAGACGGTTTGGGAGGGGTTTCTTCCTCTTTTGACTCCCAAAATAAGTCCTGGGCGTCTTGGTTACGCTTTATTTTATCGAGGTAAACTAAGCATAAACAAGTAAATGGAATAGCGACAATAAGCCCTAAGAAGCCAAGTAATTTACCCCAAACAGATAAAGAAAGAAGGATTCCTACAGGTGGTAAATTCATACTTCTTCCAACAATATTTGGAACTATAAGCATGTCCTGTATGACTTGAATCGTAGCATAAATTGCTGTTATAAGTAAAGCGACTTCCCAGAAAGGAATACCTGTATCAAGACCATAGACAATCCCTAATAACAATGCAAGAGGGATACTTACTATTTGCAGATAAGGAACCATGTTTAAGGCTCCAATAAATAGGCCAAATAAAAAGCCCATAGGAAGTCCAATTATGGAGAAGGCTGTGGCAAAAAGAATACCTACAGTAAAGGCAACCATGGTTTGTGCTCTAAAGTAGGAGGCCATAAAATAATCCATTTCTTTAGCAAGTTCTGCTGCTTCTTCTTTGTATTTCAAAGGGATTAATTTTTTGATATTGGCTCTTAACTTTGGCATATCAAGCATAATGAAAATCAAATACATGATAATCAAAGCAGCACCTACAATCCAAAATATAACAGTAGCCGTACCAGATAAAACACCTAGAGCTCCTGGAACGACTTTAGATATAATGGATTGTGCATCTTTCCAGAAATCAAGGCTACGCATGGATTCAGCAATACTTTCCATTGAAATTAAACTACGTAAACCATCCCAAAGGTTTTCAGGAATGACTTCGTTTAGACGGCCTCTCCAGGAAGAGTCTGTTAAAAGCTTTGATAATAGAGAGCCGAGTCTTTGGATTTCTTCTGTGACTTGAGGAATAAAAATGATTAAAGCAATGGTGAGTAAGGCGGCGAATGAAAACAAGACGATAAGAACGGATATGATACGGAACTTGACTTTTACTTGTAGTTTATTAACGATAGGATCTAAAATATAAGCGATTAAAAAAGCGGCGCCAAAAGGCACAAGAACAGCGCTTAAGTAATTCAATAATAAAATGAATATAGTGATTATAATCAGAGCAAAAATAAATTGCATGATCCGATCGGCGGTCCAATGTTTATGCATGGGCTCTCCTATATTCTAAAGGGGTTTTTTGATAAGTCTGTTTGAAAACTTTATTAAAATGACTCACATTGCCAAAGCCAATATTAATTGAAATTTCAATCACCTGAAGATCGGTTTCAATTAGAAGACGACAGGCTTCTTTTAATCGAATTTCATTGACGTAACTACTAAAAGTCATACC
>JAAYXQ010000032.1 GCA_012515825.1 Fibrobacter sp. | reverse complement strand
CCATCAATGACAGCACCAATTGCTTTCCCATGGGATTCTCCCCAAGTAGATACAGTAAACTCTTTTCCAAATATACTTGACATATCCATAATATAATAAAAGGTCAAAATTAATAACTCTTTAAGAAAAGCGTCATCTCTTATTTCAGATATTTTTTACTATGTTTTGTGGAGGTATCAAGGAGGAAGAATGCAAAAGAAAGCATTCCTTTTTACAATTCTGACTCTGTTACTCGTAACGGAAGTATTTTCTCAAAAACTGGATCAGTTTGCTGGTATTTCTTTTGGTCTTAACAGACAAGAAGTGATTGAGGAAATCATGAAACTCGGTTATGACCCTTACGGTCAAGTTGGCTCTGCTAGTGATCGAGTCATTATTCCTGTATATATGCTTGCAGAACTCCCTGTTCAAGTCGATTTTCTTTTTAATAAAAATGAAAAATTTTATGCCTTTGAAATTAGAACTGGCCGTATGGAACAATTGCGATTAAATAAAGTTTTTGACGCTGTTGCCTATATGTCTGATCATTTTACTGTAAAATATGGAAAACCATCAAAAGCGCCTTCCTTACAAGAACAAGATATTAAGGTGAATGTTCACAATATTTATCAAGAATGGTTTGGTGTTAAGTTTTTAGATATTTATACTGCTATTATTCAAAAAGATGGGCGTTTTTATACCATTGGTTCAGTCACTCACAGAACCCTTGCCAAAGAAAAGAATTCTGAAGGCAAAAAGAATCTCTCTTCTAAAGAAAGAGTACCTGCATTTTAGCTTTTATCATTACGTTTATTACTCAGGTAAAGTCTGCGCAAATCCCGCAATATCGATCATATCTTCTAGAGGGATTTCATCAATATAGGGAAGCATTCCACGGCCACCATCGCCAAAATTCATCAAATACCAAAACGTAGGCATTTCATTTCTTGCTGTAGTACCTAAATAAGTAGCTGTTTTTTTGTTTGGAGTAAAATTGACTCGACGTCCATCATCTCCATGACAAGCCCTGCAATTCATGTAAAAAAGCTCTGCCCCACGCTTTAAATTGGCCCCTTTTATTCTTTTATTCTCATCTAATAAGTTGTAAATCAAATATGCCATACGAGCATCTTCTCTAGTCAGAGTATCTGCTTTTGACCCAGGAGCTGGTTTATCCATCATTGGGTTCAATGAGTTTGTAGTATCCTCAGCAAACACCATGTTTCCAAGAAGGATGCCATAAAACATTATAAAAATGGTGCTCAACCATATTTTTTTTGTCTCTCTCATAACACCAATTTATATTTTCTGATGCATGAATAGATGTTTATCCTTTTTTTTATTTTTCTTTATGACTCTTAATTTTTCAATTTCTTCCGCTGCTACAATTATTCCCAGAGATTCTTCTTCTCTTGAATTTTATGGACGCTGGTTAATTGAAAAGGATCAAGCCCGAACTAGCGCACCAGGTGCAAGTGTCCAATTTTCTTTTGAAGGAACTTCTATTTATGCTGAGCTAGAAGGCGAATCCTATTGGACAGTAGAAATAGATGGTAAAGAATACCCATCCATATTAACAGGATCTCGTCAAAAATACGCTCTTGCAGAAAACTTACCTATCGAAAAACATCAAGTTACTTTATCTAAAAAGTCAGAAACACCCACGACGGAAGTAATCCTTTATTCTTTATCTACAAATAAAGAAGGGTCCTTTGCAAAACCGCGTCGTAGGCCAGATCGTCGAATTGAGTTTATCGGAGATTCATTTACTGTTGGCTACGGAAACGAAGCAAAAAATTCAACGGATGGCGATGTTTTTGAAAAGACAAATGCCACAAAAAGTTTTGCATATCTTTTAGGCCAAAGCCTTCGTGCAGACATTCAAATCAACGCCTTTAGTGGAAGAGGGCTAGTTCAAAACTATGCCAATCATACTCCCGAATGGAGTGCATTAAAATTATATGAATACACCATTCCTGGCATTGCGGAAAAACAACCAAACACGCCTCTTTGGGATTATAGTAAGTGGCACCCCCATGTCATAGTCATTTTTTTGGGAATCAACGATTTTCAAGGTGATTTTGATCACACTAAACCATCCACTTTTGACTCCGTTTATACAGCTTTCTTAGATAAATTACGTTCAAAACACCCTGGCGTCCGTTTTTTACTTTTAAGCACCAAAGTATGGCCTAGTGATGACCTCACCTCAAGAGTCGAATCTATTGTAAAAAGCCAAAAAGAAAAAGGGCATACAGATGTAGAACACCATCTCATGATTTCAGAGAATACCGCTCTAGATGGTCATCCAAGTGAAAATGCTCACCAAAATATGGCTAATCAAATTAGACCGATTATAGCTCGCCTTGGAAAATGGCTCCAACGTTAATTTTTAACGTTTTTTAATATGACAAAGAAGCCAGGATATTGTTTTTAATGTATCTTATAAAAAGGTTGTAAGTGAGCTTAGAGAATTAAGATAATGTTACAAAAGATTCTAGCCTTGTTCAGAATGAACATATTAATCTTTGCGTTACTGTCCATTACAGTGATTACTGTATTGGTGTATCGTAATGGTATGGATAAAATCTACAACATTAATCTTGCAAACTACCCCTACGTGATCCCCACCACAGACTCCGTTGACGGCGGACAATCTGCAATCAGCATGGCTCGCACAGATTCCTCCATCATCATCGACTATGAATTGAAAGAGGGCTATCCTTATCCTTATGCAGGTGTGCAAATTTATTTGGGTGACGGAAAATCTCAAGGGAAAAACTTTGCTGAATACGACAGTATCTTCTTATGGCTTAAGCCCAGAGGAGAAGGGTCTGTTCGATTGTATCTACGTGGATGGGATAGTGCCATTTCAAAAGTCGAAGAGCCCACTTCTCTTAAATTTAATGAGCTTGAATTTTTTCCTCTTGACGAAACCTATCCAGCAGTCTTTGTCCCCGAAGAATTTCGTGTAGCTGGTTGGTGGGTTGCCCAACATAACGTGAATGTGCATCGAGCTCGAGTGGATTTATCAAATATTCCTCTGATCGAAATTCAAACTGGTACTGCTGCTCCTCTCGGTTATGGAACCCTAGAAATCAAAGGTATTTCTTTTAAAGGGAAAATCGTTTCCGAATTAAAAGTGGCTACAATTCTTGTTTCAATTTGGTTTATCACTTTCTTCATCATTTTAGTGATTCGTTTCTTAGACTATAGCCGTGAACACGCCGCCAATAAGAGGAAGAGAGAAGAGCTTGAAAAGAACTTGAAAGCACTAGAAATTGAAAAAGCTGATTTTGAAAAATTAAGTAAAGAAGATCCACTCACTGGGTGTCTCAACCGCGCTGGGTTTACAAGTGTATTAACTCGTGAGCAAGAACGTCTCAACAAGCAAGGTCATCCTGTTTCCTTTGTGATTCTCGATATTGATCACTTTAAAGATATTAATGATACTTATGGTCACACCACGGGTGATGATGTGCTCTCGAATTTATCTAAACTCATACAAAGTAAGATTCGCAACAGTGACGTCCTAGTCCGTTGGGGCGGTGAAGAATTCGTGATTTTATGTGGAGATACCCCTCTCCAAAACGCTCAATTCCTTGCAGAAAAATTAAGGCAAGCCATTGAATCAGCAGAACTCATCCCTGAACGTAAAATCACTTGTTCCTTTGGTGTTGCAGAAATGATTCCTGATGAAGATGCAAAAAAACTTTTTGATCGTGCAGATAAAGCTCTTTACGCCTCTAAAGAATCAGGAAGAAATAGAGTCACAAGCGCTTCATTTAAAAAAACAAAGTAAATGGATTATATGAAAAAAACTCTTTTTTTTATCAATTTTCTTTTTGTTTCTTTACTCCTATTATCCTCTTGTGCAAAAAAAGAAATCCTTTTTGTCCCCTTAAAAATTGAATGGTTTGAATATAAAGGCGATCTATCTAAAATCGATCAAAGTCTTGTTCCAGCTCCGGTAGTTGAAGGTTTCGACTCCACGGAAAACAGATGCTTTATCGCTATGACGAAAATATTGATGGAAGATCCTCTAATCCAATTACGTGCAAATCAAAACATTTCTTTTGATGTTCAGTACTATCGTTACCAGTATAAAAAAGAGGTCAGTATTCACTTTTTAGGGCGATTAAGTGAACCAGAAAAACAAGGAACATTAGAAACTGAACCTATGGTGCTTCCTCTTTTTCCAAAAGAGGATATTGGAGCTTGGACTGCTCGCTGTAATCCTAAAGGCCAAATCAAAGATTTCGCTTTTAATGGACAAAAAACAAAGCGGCAACGTCCACTAAAAATGAAAACGAGTACTATCGAGTAATTATTTACTTTTTTTGACTTCTAATTATTGTTTTTTGTCACTTGTTGTAAATATAAACAACACCCATCTTCAGTAGAAACGCCTCTTTCATAGCCTTTTGAGGTACATTTATTAGTGTGAAGACGATATTTGAATATACAGATTACCGCGAATGGTTACGAGATGCCTTTGAAGAATTCAAAAGGCAAAAAAGTGTTATTTCTTGGCGTTATATGGCAATGAAACTGAACGCCGATCCAGGAAACCTACTTCGCGTTTCTCAAGGTAAAATTCATCTAGCAACGACCATGATCGTCCCTATGGCCAAATTTTTTGGATTAAATGATAAGGAAATCGCGTTTTGGACTGAATTGGTTTATTTTGGACGAGCTAAAACGGATAAAGAAGCTCTTTCTCATTACGAAAAGATGCAGATCCTAAAAGGTATTCCTCTAAAGCGACTCGAGAAGAAAGAACTCGAATTTTATAGACATTGGTACTATAATGCCATCAGATCTGTTATTGGCATTTGCAATTTTAAAGATGATTATTTAGGTTTAGCAGAGGCCTGCACTCCTTTGATAACAGAAAAGCAAGCGAAAGAGGCGGTTAATCTTTTAGCGGCTCTAAAAATGATCAAACAGGATGAGGGTGGTTTTTGGCGTGTGACGGATACATTTGTCAGCACGGGCGGCAATTGGCGGTCTGAGGCTGTTTCTTCTTTTCAAAAAGAAACCTTATCACTTGCTAAAGAATCCCTAGACAGGCACCATGCTTCTCTTAGGGATATTAGTACTGTGACGATGACTTTTAATATTGATGAAATTTCTTTAATCCGTGAAAAGATTAAAGAGTTTAGAACCGAGCTTTTGAGAATGTCTCAAGAGGGTTCTAATGATAATGCCGTATTTCAACTGAATGTACAGATGTTTCCTTTAGCGATAGTAAAAAAAATGAAGGAGAAGTCATCATGATGAATCGATTGCTTCTACTCTTTGTTATTCTACTTTCCTTTTCCTGTTCAAAACCAGAAGATCCGATTTCTGGCGGTCCAGGAAGTGAAACGACTAATGGTATTGTGGCACAAATTTTTGATTCTAAAGGGAAACCAGCATCCAAAGCAGGTGTAGCCCTACGTCGTGTGGACTTCTCTCCTGATTCCGCATCGATTTTCAAAGATGCTATTATGCCAGATGAATATACTGATTCTCTTGGTTTTATCACCATTGATTCCATTCTAGATGGTTCTTACCGCATCACCATCGAACAAGATGGAGAAATGCTCTCTCGAGAAATCGACTTTAAGGACTCTCTTGATTTAGGAAAAGTGCACCTTAGAAAAACTGGTTCCTTCAATGGTTCTATAGCTCTCCCTACAAAACACAAATTTGGATGGGTTGGTATTTATGGACTTGATATTCTTGTGAAGACAGACTCTTTAGGGAACTTCTCATTACCTGAATTACCTGCTTCAGATGATTCAATGTCTCTTTATATTCGAAGCGATTCTTTTGATGATACACTCCGTGAAAAAACAATCTTCATCGAACCTGAAACTGAAGTTAATGAATTCAAAGGAATTGTACTTCAAGATTTTGATAAAACATCTTACGACTACTGGTACATTACGCCTGACACCGTTGGAGCCGTTCTTAAATCACCATCTTCTTTCTCTGAAGGTATTGTCTACGATGACACAAGAAAATCAAACGTATTCCATGCCTCTTATGAAATGGGATTAGGTTGGTCTTGGGTGGTTATCGGTACATCAATAGAACATGGGCCTCTAAACTTTTCTCAACTAGATTCTATTTCTTTTTGGGCAAAAGGGAATGGTCTTATTCGAGTACAGCTTGAAAACTGGACTGTATTAAGCGAGCTTGAAGGGTCCAATTTAAAGACATATACTCCTTACAAATTACTTACAGAAGATACTTGGGAACATATTGTTATCAAGCCAGAGAATTTCTGTGAAATCAACGATGTCTACACCAAATGTGATTCTTGGGAAACAACTAAAGGAAGCGTTCAACAAATTCATTTTTTCCTAAATTCTGGAACAGATATATACCTTGATGATATAACGCTCTATGGCATAAGATTCTAAAGTTTTTTACTTTAAGATTCCCTGAAATTAAATATCTTTAGTCTTATGCAAAAATTGGAAAATGAAGCGGCTTTCGCCTCGAAATACTTATCTCAAATCGCTAAAAAAGCTGAACTAAAATTTGAGGAACACTTACCTCCTTCTTCGGATATTCCGCATAAACTTCATGAAGCCATGCGTTACTCGATGTTTGCTGGTGGTAAGCGTCTCCGTCCTGCTCTCGCTTTTGCAGCCTTTGAACTCTTCGGTGGCAAAGATGATACCATTTGGTATGCTACTAGTGCTCTCGAAATGCTGCACACGTTCTCTTTAATTCACGATGATCTTCCTTGTATTGATAACGATGATTTTAGACGAGGAAAAGAAACGGCCCATAAAAAATTTGGAGAAGGCACTGCCGTTTTAGCGGGCGACGCTCTTTGCATTTTAGCGTTTGAACTAATTGCAAAAACAGGAAAAAACAAGCCTATTCAAACCTTAGCCAAAGCATTAGGTAGCTACGGGATGATTGGAGGTGAAATTACAGATATTGAGTGTGAAGGGAAAAAAGTTGATTTAGCAACAGTCGATTATATTCATTATCATAAAACAGCAGCCTTAATTGAGGCCTCTCTTATGATTGGTGCGCAGATGGCTGACGCTTCAGAAAAAGACGTTTTAACCATTCAGCGTTTTGGAAAAGCGATCGGGCTAGCCTTTCAAGTAGTAGATGATATTTTAGATATTGTATCCACTACAGAAGAACTCGGTAAAGATGCTGGCTCTGATGAAGAAAAAGGGAAAGCAACTTACCCTGCAGTGATTGGTCTTGAAGCCTCTCGAGAAAGAGCATTTGATCTTTATAATGAAGCCATCACTATTTTAAAAGATTTGCCTGGAGATACGAGTGTTCTTCAATCTATTGCAGCGTTTATTATTACTAGGGTGAATTAATGCTTTTAAAAGAAATCCATTCTCCTAAAGACATCAAAGGTTGTACTGTAGAAGAATTAAATGAACTGGCAAAGCAAGTTCGTGAAAAAATAATTAGTCAAATTGCCAAACATGGTGGACACCTTGCCTCAAGCCTTGGTGTTGTTGAATTAACGATTGCTCTACACTACATTTATAATACTCCAGAAGATATCTTGGTATGGGATGTTGGCCACCAAGCTTATGTTCATAAACTTTTAACAGGTCGTTACGATCAATTTGAAACACTTCGCCAACAAGGCGGATTATCTGGCTTTCTAAAAAGAACAGAAAGCCCTTATGATGCTTTTGGTGCAGGGCATGCCTCTACATCCATCTCTGCAGCACTAGGTTTTGCTGTAGCTCGCAATCATCTTAAAAAGAACCACAATGTCGTTGCTATTATTGGTGATGGTTCTATGACTGGTGGAATGGCCTTCGAAGCGTTAAATAATGCAGGCATTTCTAAAGAGAATATGACCATTATTCTCAACGACAACAAAATGAGTATTT
>JAAYXQ010000244.1 GCA_012515825.1 Fibrobacter sp. | reverse complement strand
GCATCAAATTGTTCATCTTTATCACGATTATAATATTCTGCCCAACCACAACGAGATCCTGGCCAAGGGTATTCTTTTGAAATTCCTTTTAATGCAATACCAGGAACATCTTTAATGATTTCAGCTAGAGCATAAGCACGAGCACCATTATAAACAATCTTATTATAAATTTCATCGGAAATAATAAAGAGTTTGTAACGTTTGGCGATATCTACAATTTTTTCCAAGTACTCAAGAGGATATACCATTCCAGTTGGATTATCTGGATTGATAATTAATATGCCTGCAATTGTTGGATTATACTTGATTTTATTTTCAAGCTCTTCTAAATCTGGGTACCAATGATTTTTTGGATCCAAACGATAGGTGATAGGAGCCGCGTGGGCGTGAGCTGCTTCTGCAGAACTATGGGTGCTATAGGCAGGAGAGGGCCCAATAATACGAGTGGTTAAAGCGAGTAAGCTATAAATAGTGGCAATCGCATCGCCAAGACCATTAAAGAATAGAATGTCATTGGCGGTAATTTGAGCGCCGCCTAATTTGTTGGTTTCTTTTGCTATAAATTCACGAGTAGCAAGAATACCCTGAGAAGGACAATAACCGTAGCTATCGTTTTCTTGTACTATCTTACCGACAGTATCTTTAATCCATTGTGGAACTTGGCATTTTTTTTCTATTGGATCGCCAATATTTTCCCAATGGATCTTTAATCCTAGAGCTTGGAGCTGATTTGCTTTTTTTACTATTTCACGGATTTCATATGAAAGTTCTTTAGCGCCTTCGCTCAGTAATTTTAATCTCATCAGAAACTCCTATAAACGATGTTTCAAATGTAACAATAAGTCGTGATCTTGAAAGCGGTTTTATTTTGAATATTTTATATTTTCGCAATGACTTGTTATGATCCTATTCGTCAGAAAAGCGTGGCATCAACTCCAGAAGAAGCGGTGCGTCAGCAAGTCATTTGCTTTTTAAAAGAATCTTTAGGTGTTCCACCTCATTTAATGGAAATTGAATTTAGTCTCTCTAAAATCAAAAAAGCATCTAAAGATCGAGTCGATATATTGGTTCATGATTTCCGAAGAGGAGCTGATATTTCAAAACCCTGGCTTTTAGTGGAATGTAAAGCAGAAGGGCAATACACTTGGCAGGAACTTGAAATACAATTGAATCGATATCTTAAAGTATTGAAACCTTCTTTTATAATGCTTGGGCTTGGAGTGGAGGTTCGCTTTTTTGCATTTTCTGAAATGAAGAATACTTTTTTACCCATTTCAGAATTACCAAAGTATCCAAAATAAAAATAATATCAAAATCTATGCAAAAATATGAATTTATGCATTGACTAAAACAAATTAAATATTACATTTATCTTATGAAATTTAAAATGCCCTCTTCTATTGCTTTAGAATTAGTTCCAAGAGATTTAAATCTCTTTTTAGACGAAAGTCGTTTGAATTTAGATCGTTATCCTTTTATTCAAAAAATCAATGTTCCAGAAATTCGATCGGTAGAAATAAAATCATTCGAGGCATCCAAGGTTCTTTTAGAACATTCTTTACCAGCAGTGCCTCACTTTCGTTTGATTGATAGGACGTTAGATGATTTATTGAAAAAATTATCATCATTACAAGAAATGGGTTTAAAGGAAGTTCTTTTAATTGGTGGCGATCCTCCAAAGAACGGAGAATTTGTTCCATCGGGGCTTACCACATTAGAGGCTATTTCTCAAGTTCGAAAAGCATTCCCATCCTTAAAAATTTATGCTGGGCTTGATCCCTATAGATCTTCTTTTCGCCGTGAATTAGATTATGCAAAGCAAAAATTAGATGCTGGCTGTAATGGCTTTTACACTCAGCCTTTTTTCTCCTTAAAAGTGTTAGATCTTTGGTTAGAACAACTTTCAAGTACTGAATTATGGTTTGGGATTAGTCCTGTACATTCAGATAAATCTCGAAAATATTGGGAAAAGGTGAATCAAGTGGTGTTCCCAGCGGATTTTAGCTACGGAGTAAAAGAGAATATTGATTTAGCAAAGGTGTTGCTTAATCGTATTGCAGAGGTGAATTGTAATGCCTATTTTATGCCAATCACTATTTCTGCCTCAGATTATTTAAAAGATCTTTTTGCGGGTGATGATGAATAGCATTTCAGTTTGAAAAGCTATTATCATAAGGAAAATTGTTATAGCTGCGTTTTGTAAACAAAAAAAATACCCTTTGAATGTTGATCTTTATTTAGGTCGTTCCCAGTTTGACCCTTTTACAGAATAAAAATGTTTGTTTTTTTATAAAAATAAGCATTTTTTTTAATAGAAAAAAATCGTAATATTTCTTTTTAAGCTTTAAGTATTATAGTCTCATTTTAGTTATATTTCCTGCGGTTCTTTTATAATTTTAAAAACTGGAGACCATACAATGGCACTTAAAAACGAATACCTTCAGAAAGTTTATGAAAACGTTGTTCTGAAGAATAAGGGCGAAAATGAATTTCATCAAGCCGTGATAGAATTCTTAGAATCATTAGAGCCTGTTTTAGAAAAAGATCCTGGTCTTGCTAAAACTGGAATTCTTGAACGTATTGTAGAACCAGAACGACTAATTCAGTTTAGAGTTTCTTGGGTTGATGATGCTGGTAATG
>JAAYXQ010000243.1 GCA_012515825.1 Fibrobacter sp. | reverse complement strand
GCTGGATTGACGGAGTAAAATGAAAGAATTTCATTTCGAGATGGACCGTCCCTTTCTACAGAACCCTCAGGGAATTTATATTCTGGATAAGACTGAATTTCCTTAAACTGAAAAGAGGCCGCTTCAATTCCGAGCCAAATAGTAAAAGGAACATCAAGCTTAAATGCTGGTGTAAACAAAGGACTCCAGAGAAATCCAAGAGATAATGGAATAGTCCATAACTCTGTATCAATGGACTCATTTAAGAACTCCCCATCACCAGAAAATTGAACTAAAGAGTATGGTTCTACCTGAAAGTACAGTTGAGTACGCCAGTTTGACCTCTCAAAGTCAGCTGCGGGAGTCGCTATGGCAATCGCTAAAATTAATATAAAGGCAATTCTTTGCATCGTTGCTAAATTTAACTTTTGTTAAAGGGAAAAAACGTATAAAAAACAATTTTTAATCAAATAATGGCTTAAAATAGGATAGTTAGGCCAAATCCGATCATTAATGCACCAAGGCCGAATAAAGAACCCCCAATAACCAGTTTCCGATCGCCTTTTTCTACTAGATCCTTGTTTTTTTCTACAAGACGCTGGAAATGATCTCCATCCTGAATACTCGGTTGCATCAATGAATTTTTGATTTCTTTTGCTTCTTCATAATTTTTATGGCTTAAATAGGTAAAAAGGGCTCCAGTAATGATTGGGGCTATCGCACTTCCTGTAATGGTAAGTCCCCAAAAACGAGTGTTTTTGGCTTTGATCCATTTCTGCTGTTTTTCTATTGCTTCAAAGTTTTTTAGGGGAGTTAAATCAACAGAAAGAAGAGTTTTCTCTTGAGCATTCACATTAAATTCGATCACCGTGTCTTGATAACCTTCTTTCCAGAGACGGATGTATGCAAGGCCTGGTTCAAAAGTTTTGAATCTTTTAGGTGTTTTTCCGAGAGATCTTTTTTTAATGGAAAGAGAATCATTGCCTTCAAAAATAAGAGCTCCAAAAGGATTTGTCGTGATTTCAATTTCTGGTTGGATTCGTTTTAATCGCAGTGAGACTTTAACTGTGTCATCTGGTATTAGTTGAATGTTTTCTTGGTTTCCCCAAAGATGCTGATCTACATGCCAATAAGTTTCAATTAAAATTTTACCAGTATCAAGAGTGGCAAAAGTACAAGGCGTTTTACAAATAGAAGCCTTTCCTTGTTTACTCACGCTAGCTCCTTCTGGATCGGTTTCCACATAAACATAACTTTTGGGCTTTTTCTTATTCATTACTTTGTTTTGAATGAAAGAGATCCATTTTTCTTCTTTTAATAAATCTTGTAAGGGCGTTTTAGCTGCAATGGTGATTTGAATTTGTTCTGGTGTTTTTTGAGGAAATAGGGTTCGTTCTAGTTTTAATATCAGGCTGTCTTGTGATTTTGCTGGAAGAATATCACCATTCCATAAGGCCCTAGCCCCTTGTTCATGACTTAATTTTCGAATACATTCGAGTTCTTTGCATTCCGAATAGAAAGACGAAGATATTACTTCTACGGATTCATTTTGTTCAATAAGTAATTCGGAAGTCAAGTGCAAAAGGCGTTCTGCTAAAAGAGAATCAATCCCTCGACGTTTGAGAGGAATTAAAATGGTCTTATCTTTTATTGAAATAGGCTCTTCTTTTTTTACGGTATCGGATTGAATTATTTCTGTTGATGAAATAAGATCTTCAGAAGGCAATTTCTTTTCAGAAGAAAATAGCGCTTGTCCAGTAGAGTCTAGAATACTTTTGAAAGCCGATTTAGGTAATTTGATTTTGGTATAGGAATTTTGAATGTATCCGCCAAGAATCACCGTATCTTTAATGGATCCTAGGTATTGGGCTTTTTGTTTGGTCCCTGACTTTAGCTCTACGTATACAGTAGGGCCATGAGGTTCTTCCGCCCAAAGAAAGGAAGAGAGAAAAAAGAGAACAAAAATAAATGAAGAATATTTCATAAGTCCTCAAAAGGATAAGGTGCATCCAACAATTAAAAATAAGGAAGTCGCGACTGCTGAAATCAAAGTCCCTCGTTTAAAATTTTGGGCATGATGTCTGTGATGGTGAAAATCATCTTTTAATGACTTAAAGTGTTCGTTTTGTCGAATCAAAATTTTATCAATTTCTGTAGAGCGAGCTTCTGCTTCGCTAATATGATATTGCATAATAAGAGCATTGATGATCGTGGCTACAGAAGCAGGAATAGTACCTAAAAGAATCATATGACCATATTCTCTTTTTGCTCGTCTAAAGAGATCTTTTTTTTGCTGTTCTAAGATACTTTCATTTAATTCTTGCTTTAACATAATCGTTAAAAAAGCTTCGCCACGTTCATTGGGTATTAGTTTTATGTCAATGGTTGTATCAGAGTAATCTTTTTTAAATAAGGTAACAAGTACTTGAGTACTGTCTACAGGTAAACGAATGGTGGCTGGGGTAGAGAAAGGTGCTTTTTGAGAAAAAGAGTTTGGAGGAGAACCGAGATATATATCTGCGTGAGGAGGAAAACTAGATAACTGAAATTGAATAGAGTCTTCAGCAAAAAGGAGAGAACTAAAGAGCAGAAAATAAAAAAGAAATTTTATCATTGTAATTCCCTTAGAGGAAAAGGCCCTTCTAGTACTAATGAATCTTTTTTTGAAGAAAGAGTCCAATGAATTAAACTCGAAAAATTAGAGGCAAAGTCTGTGACTTCTACATTCAGTATGCAAGGCTCTTGACATTGGAAGAGATTTGGAGCAGCAAACTTTAGAACTGAATCAGAAAACACATGTTTTAAGGTGTCATGATTTAAAATAACTCTTATAGATTTTGGATTGACACCAGACCCGAGATCTTTGATTTTAAATACAATAGAATCTTCTGGAGAAAGGGTTTGTAAAAGAGGAGCCCGTTCAGGAGCTATGGAATCAGTAAATAGAATTGTGGGTATTACATTATAGGAGCCTGAAATGATATCCATAGAAATGGATTGTGTTATATATTCAGGTAGAAGAATATTGGTGGCTTTGATGAATAAACCGTTTTGCTGTGGAATGTTTTTGAAATAAAATGTATCTTGAGTGAGTAAAGTGAATTTACTTTGTATCGTATCTCCTGAGGCAGAAATTAAATCTACACGAGTATAGGGGCTAGTATTTTGACCAATTTGAAGATACTTTATAGGGACTTCTATAATGGAAAGGGAATTATCTTTTAATCGGGTTCTAAAAGAATTAATGCCTGTGGAATCTCGTTGAGAAGGGTATGTTCCCTTATCGGTTATAATCTTTATTCCCCAATAAAAAGCAATAGAGGTATCACTATAAGATATCGAATTTTCTTGTTCAAAAGGCCCAAGAAGAGTTAAAGGCTCATCGCATTTCACAGTATCTATAAGATTATTCCAGGTCAGGTCTTTTATGCGAGAAGCGTAAAAAAGGCATGAAACTTTTTCCCAAGGGTCTTGTCCAGAAAATTCCCAATGAAGAGTAATCCCTGCTGAATCAGTGACGTCTAATAAGTTATAACCATCAGCTGGATAAATGGCTTTAATATTAATAGGTTGATTTACTTGAATGGTGACAGTGTCTCGAAGAGTATCTTTAAACAAATCAGTGGTTGTGAGAATTGCGTCGAAAGAACCTGTTTCATTAAATGTTTTTATAAAGTAGTGAATATTATAAGACTCATCATTTAAAGTCCATTCGATATTAAAAGGATAATTGGTGATTTGATCGTTACTGATTTGTTCATCATTAATGTAAAAACTTGCCCAAAATTTAATTGTTTGGCCAAGATCAATTGTCTGAACACGAGCTGCAGAATAATTGGTCAATAAATTTCCAGAAAAAAATTCAGGAACTACATAAATGTTTTGTGTGATTTGACTCGTGTCGGATTTAGAATAAAGGGAATCTTCTCCACACCCGATAAAAATCATGCATGTGAATAAAATAAGGAGACTTCTATAAAATGGTTTACGAGGAACAGTATTGTATGGATCGAGCAATTGCAGGTGCGTTTGTTTGCCAAAACGAGCAGAGTGCGCAGGCGTAGCATGGACATTGTAGAATCGCATAAACAAGTGGTAAACACAAAAATGGAAAATATGGATGATATTTCTCTTGTTGAATATCGTACTAGCGCGAAGCGTCAAGATATGTTTATCAAAAAAGCAAATCATATTTTACTCGGCAAAGCTTGCAGGAGAAAGATAAAAAGTATGTTTTTTTACATTCGTTGAAAAATCAGTGATTTTAAAACTAAGTAAATGCCAAAAATCATTTTGTTTTTCTTTTGGAATGGATATCCACACTATGGAATCAGAGTATGTCCATGATTGGAATAACTCGCTATCGAAATAGACTTGAATGTTGTTTTTAGTTAGTGGAATGCCTCCATCAGAAACATAAAAATAAAGTGAATCTTGATTATCTATGGTATCATTTGTTGAATTGAGATTGAAAAGAAATGGGCTGATTGAATCTGTTAAGAGAATAGAATCTAAAATGAGAACGTCTTCTTTTTTTATAGAAAAAGAAACGGGGCTAATCTTAAAATCGGGGTATTGGGAGTGGAATAAATCGATTTCGTACGTTCCCTCTTTTAAGAAAGATAGATGAAGAAGACCTTTATCTAAAGAAGGTTTTTCTTTCTCTAAAAGGTAAAGAGGAAGAACTTGCCCTTCTTTAGGAGTGATTATATAATCGAGTTTACTAATTAGTGAAAAATTTTTGGATGAAATAGGAATGATCACAGCCCCTTCTTCAGGAGATAGGCTCTTTGTAAAAAAAGATGACTCTATCTTCTGAGGCGCTTTTAAGCCAAAGGAATCAAATGTTTCAATACTCCAAAAAAATTGTTGTAGGGGAGGAAGTTGAAATGGGTAATTGAAAAAAGGCTCGTATAAAATGGTATCCACAAAAGATGTATCGTTATTGTACAAACGAAAATGATGCTTTAGAAGATCGTTAGAATCGGGGTCACTCGCATCCCAAACAAAAGAGACATTTTTTTCAGATGATATATGTTGAGAAGCTTTTGCAGGAATAAATACACTGTCATTGAGTTGGGGTGGATTAGATACCCAAATAATAAGAGTATCTGTTAACGTATCTCCATAATAATCCACGAGATGGAAAACGGCGGTTTGTTTACCCGCTTTTTCAAAGGCAGAACGGAAGCTAAATTCTGCGCCTCGTTTCTTTTCATTTATTTTCCAAAAATAATTTTGTAGACGGATGGCTTTAGACGGGTATACCGAGACTAAAAAAATAACACTGTCTCCTGGGATGAGAGTGTCTGTTTTTACGCGAAGAGATGATGTATCAAGGGAGTGAGTGATATGAGCGTCTATAGAAATAGTCCCTTCGTATTCCGAGCCATCAAAAAGAGCGTTTTCTCCTGCATTGCAGCTTACGAGAATTAATATGAATGCGAAGATAAAATAACTAAAGAATAGCTTTTTCATTTTGGCACTCCTAAAGAATCGATTACGACAAAGGTTTTTGTGACAAGAGTATCAGCATCTCCAAAAGAATCAATGACCCAAATGGAAAAAGAATGAACTCCTGGTTTGAAACCAGATTGTTGAATTGAAGTGAGTTGCCCTGTAAAATAAGTTGTCTTATCAATTTTAATATAATGGTTTAGAGAATCATTTCGATCTTTATCCGAAGAAGACCAAGAAAATAAAAAGGCTGAAGATGTAGAGCCATATAGCGTATCTTGATCATTAGGAGTTGTTTTAAAAAGCATTTGAGGTGGATTATTTAAATGAACCTTAAAATCAAAAAATAGCTCATTGTTTTCAGAATCCATTGCTTTTAATCGATTGGGAACTTGACTTTCAACAAAAGGAGTGTCTAGTGTATATATAACCGACTTTGCTAAACGTTTTTTGTCTCGATACCAATAAAAATCAAGATCTTCTGTATACTTATAGGGATTTGCAAATGCTCGTAATGAAAATGGTTTGTTGAAATTAGACTTAAAGTAGAGGGAATCTGAGTCATTGTCTTTAATTAACCATAGACCGATGGCCTTGACTTTTATAGACTCATCTGGCGTTGGAGGAATATCTAAGCATCCAGTATACAAAAAAACAATAAATATGCCGATGCCTTGGATTAATGCTTTTTTTAATCGCCCAAACCGAGAATGAATTGATTTGTCAGTGAATATTTTTTCGTTGATACTCATTAAAGATAAATGTAACTATATTCCATTATTATGAGTCAGGCAAATTTAGAATATAAGACAGCGATGGCCGCTTTAGAGGAAATTTTAACCCGTATAGATGATTCTGATATGGGAATTGATGAATTAGCTTCTGAAGTCGAGCGAGCTACCATTCTATTACGTGAATGTCGTAAAATTTTAATGGACACAGAGAAGAAAATACAAGACACATTAGCCTCTTTTGATGGGGATGTCGATTCCAATGGCGACTGAAGCCTTAACAATTGAAAATTTGACGGTTCGTTACCCTATGCGAGGTGGCGTTTTAGGTCGTGTACAACAATTTTTTACAGCGGTAGAAGATTTTTCATTTTCTTTAGAAACAGGTGAAATTCTCGCTATTGTTGGTGAATCTGGATGCGGAAAATCTACTTTAGCGCAAGCATTAGTTGGTCTAGCTCCTTGGACTATAGGGAAAATGACTCTCTTAGGTGAGGAGTTGAAACCATCTTCTCGAAAAGATTTGACTTTGATTCGAAGACAAATGCAGATGGTTTTTCAAGACCCTTTTTCTAGTTTAAATCCAAGGCAAACCGTTTCAGAAATTTTGATGTATCCATTACTGGCTCGTGGCTTTTCGCGTATAGAATCAAGTCAAAAAATTAAGGAAACACTTTCTTTAGTAGGCCTTTCTACAGAAGTACTTTCGAGATTTCCTCATGCTTTTTCTGGAGGTCAGCGTCAACGTATTGGCATTGCTCGTTCTCTAGTTTTATCTCCTAAAATTCTTATTTGTGATGAAGTGACGAGTGCTCTTGATGTTTCTGTCCAAGCTCAAGTCATTCAAGTTTTAGATGAAATTCGTCGTCAGGCTGGAATTTCTTTAATCTTTATTTCTCATGATATGCAGGTCGTCCGAGCTCTTGCCGATAACGTGATTGTAATGTATTTGGGTCAGATTATGGAGAAGGGAAGTGTTTCCCAAGTCTTAAACTCACCTAAACATCCATATACCAAAGCTTTGATCAAAAGTATTCCTACTTTAGACCGAGAACATCCTCCAGAGATATTAGAGGGCGATTGGGCAACACATGCTTCACCAAAAACGGGTTGTCGTTTTGCACCACGTTGTCCTCAAAGAATGCCTCGTTGTACAGAAGATTCGATTCCTTTAGATTCGATGGATTCTGTTCTTTGTAGGTGTATTTTAGGGCGACCGTCATAGATTGTTTCTTTAAATTTGATTATAAGGAATCGCTTTTTGAAATTATCAATTGAAAAAATGGTTCAAGGAGGAGTTGGTTTTACTCGACTTCCCGATGGCCGTGTCTGTTTTGTACCACAAGCATTAGCTGGAGAAGAAGTAGAAGTTGCTATTTCAAAAGAAAGTAAAGACTACGTAGAAGCTCGTGTGATGCAAATCATCAAGCCTAGCCCCATTCGAATTAAACCGAAATGTCCTTTATACGAAAAATGTGGTGGTTGTTCTTTACAGCACGTTTCTTTAGAATCTCAAGTACTGATTATGAAGGATATTGTCAAAGAAACTTTCTTAAGAATAGGGAAGACAGCATTACCAGACGACTTTCCTATTT
>JAAYXQ010000242.1 GCA_012515825.1 Fibrobacter sp. | reverse complement strand
TTAATTGGGATGCAGTTACCAGGCCGCGTTTCAAATATAATCAAAGGATTTTTTATTCATTTCATCATCGCCAGAAGGCTTATTTTGGACCGCCAGCCTAGCTGGCGGTTTTGAAGAAATACAAAAAGAAACTCATCCCCGAAAGGATGGGTTTCTTTTTTTTGTGTGTGTGGAGGAAAATAACATGCCTTATAACAAAATAAAAACAGGCTTTATAGTAAAATAAAACCTATTTTCATAAAAAATATTTTTTTCCTGTTTAAAATTGATAAAGTGTTTTCATTCTCTCAACACTACAAATTCTTAAAAAACAAAAAATACTATTTGTGAAAATCAATTAGGATCTTTTGATTTGACCAGAGATTTACTTCGCTAACGGAGTGCCTTTAATTAAATTCTTAACCATGTTTGTAATATTTTCTTCCCAATTAGAGGCATCCATATAAAAAGAAAAACCACTACGAACATCCACAATACCATAACCTAAATTAGTTCCTTTTTTCCCATCATAATATGCATAATAAGCTTCATATCTTAAATATTCACTAGTAGTTGTAGCTGTACCATTAAATTGATTAGCATTTGTACCATTAGGCATTGAGCTTGTTGTTTCTACCGTAAATCGACTAGTTCTAATAGGGCTAATACATAAAATCAATTCCGCATCAACCACTTCTTTTGGCCTCGGAACCACAATATTCTTACCATTAGACAAGGTGGCTTTATCCAAAATAAAATCTTTTTCAGTCATGACACGAACATTAGTCTTTACTCTGCTTAAATTGGAATAAGCCACACCTAATTTTCCACTAAACCAATGAGGAAATGTTTGAAGCTCATTAGGAAGGTCATCAACCAAATCATCTATATTAATAACATAAGGCTCTGCAATTAAAACCGTTACTGTACTCGGTTTTGCAACCCAAGAAGGATCAATCACCTGTTTTGAAGAAGCACACCCAGTAAAAAAAAGAAAAGAGAGTGTAAATAAGACTAACAAAACATTTTTTTTCATTATAATTTTCCTTTAAAAAATTAAACTAGCCCCACACAGAATTCTTTTTTGCAGACCTTTTTCCATAAAAAATAAAAATATGAAGCGCTCCAATAAAATATAAACAAGTGATTATTTTTAGCATTAAAAAATATATTCAAAACAAAAAAGCTCCTTCATTTTTCTTTGAAGGAGCTATTAATTAAATAAAAAATGAGCTTTAAACTAAAACTTCATGTACGGAAGATTAGAAGCTACTTGCGCGACCTTATCCATATTAGCCATCAAAGCAGCGCGTGCATGCCAAGAGCCATCTAAAAATTGACCTCTAGGCCCATCAGCAAGAATTAAAGGAATCGTTTCATTAGAAAGTTTTAAGGTTTTCTCTTGAGTGCTGGTTTCCATTTCTGTTGATGGATTGGCTTCAATCCAAGCCAGAATTTTTTCTGCTGTAGCATGATCCACTTTATAACATGGAATGCCTAAAGCAACACAGTTTCCAAAAAAGATTTCAGAATAACTTTCAGCAATAATGGCACGCACTCCCCAACGTTTTAAGGCCTGAGGAGCATGCTCACGACTGGAACCGCAACCGAAGTTTTGATTAGAAACTAGAATAGAGCCTTTCGCATAAATAGGATCGCGAAAAGGATGTGTTTTACCTTGAGCTTCTAGACCTTTAATATCATCAGCAAAAGCAAAATCACCAAGACCATCAAAAGTCACGCACTTTAAAAAACGAGCAGGAATAATACGATCCGTATCAATGTCATTCCCTCGTAAAGGAATTCCTGAACCTTTTATCACATTTATAATAGGCATACTCATAAAATTCTCCTTAAAGGTATTTGCGAACGTCTGTAACTTTACCTTCAATAGCAGCAGC
>JAAYXQ010000031.1 GCA_012515825.1 Fibrobacter sp. | reverse complement strand
TGGTCTCTTTTTTATTTCTCTTTTATTAGGCTGTTTTCTCATAATAAACCACTTCTTTTAATATTTTTGATCTTATTATTAATGCCCTCAATGGGTCCATTGGAGATAGTATAGAGTCAACTATAGTATATTTGGTTTTGGTATAACATGAGAGTGTTAACTGTCGTTCTGACCTTTCTAGGGAGAACAGAGTACTTACTTTTTTCTAAGGCTTCTTTAAATCATTGAAGACCTCTTTAATAGAGGAGTGAGGGTACACGTCTTAAATCTCGTTATAATAGAAGATAGCCCCGCTGATCGCCTTATCTTTACTGTAATGAGTGCCTTTGCAGATTTTGAGCGTGACCTCATCGTAGAAAGAACCTAGGAAGGAAAGAAAATTGCAAAACAACATCCGAATTTCAGAGAGGGAAGATCTAAGAAATATACAAAAGAACAGTTAGACCTTGCAGTAAACCTTCTTGAGAAGCATTCTTACTCTCAAGTTGTTAAAATGACTGGAATTAGCAAGAGTACAATTGCAAGACATAAAAGGGTTCTTCATGAATCGTAACAAGATTAATATAATTCAAAATCTTTGAATCACTTTATCATGCGACTTTTATTTCAGCAAAAGTAACTTTACTTTTTATACTGCTGATTATCCTGACCCAGCACTTTTTAAATTCTGATAATTAAGCCCCCAATCCCACATTGACTTGATGACAGGAGATAAAGATTTTCCTAATGTGGTTAATTCATATTCGACTCGAGGAGGAACTTCAGGGTAGACGGTTCGATTTACTAAGCCGTCTGCAACCATTTTTTTCAAATTTGATGTTAATACTTTCTGTGAAATCCCATCAACACCTTTTTGAAGTTCATTAAATCGTTTCTTTCCAGTTAAAAGCTCTCTAATTATAAAGGGTTTCCATTTTCCATCCATTACCATTAAACATGTTTCAACTGGACACTCTGGCAATTCTCTTTTGAATTCTATCATTATATTACCTCAATTCTTACCCAAAGGTTACTAGCGCACTTTAAAGTGCCTACTTACTTATAGATACCATTAGAGGTATTATAACTTAGAGATTAAAAAATCTCAAATATAAAATGAAAAGAGGTATAGCTATGCAAATAGCAATTATTGCAGCAGGTGGAAGAGTGGGACGTCTAGTTACTAAGGTCGCTGTCGAAAGAGGACACCAAGTTACAGCTTTTGTAAGAACTCCAAAAAATACTAAAGCTCAAAATGAAGTCCTAATTGATGCGGAAGATTTGACTAAAGAGGATTTAGCAAATTTTGACGTGGTTGTCAATGCTTTTGGGGCTTGGGAAGATGACCTACTTCCGAAACACGATACCGTTACTCAGATAATTTGCGATGCCATTAGTGAGACGGACACTAAACTTTATATAGTCGGTAGTGCTGGAAGTTTATTCGTTAATCAAAATCATGATGAGGTTTTATGGGAAAGCGATTTGATGCCAGAACCATTTAAACCACTAGCTTCAAACATGGCCCAAGCTTTTAATAACCTTAAAAAAAGATCTGATGTCAATTGGGTATATGTCTCCCCAGCTTTAGATTTTCAGGCAGAAGGAGAAGAGATAAATAACTATATTATAGCTGGTGATGATTTCACAACTAATGATAACGGAGAATCATTTATCTCTTATGCTGACTTTGCTGTTGCCTTAGTGGATATTATTGAGGAAAATAAATTTAATCAAGAAAGAATTTCATTACTATCCCAATAGAAAACATGGAAATACCAGGCAGGCTCTTCGTCAAATCGTGTTGGTGAGAATCTTCCCCATCATAATGAAGTAGTCTCAAACAGAGTTTTTAGCCATTTACTTGGTTGAAAACTCTGTTTTTATTTTTGAATTGTATTACAAGAGATAAGAATGCGTGTCTTGAAATTTGAAAAGCTTCTGAATCCAAAAGCAATTCTTTTAATTACTTTGATTTTATTATTGATACCTTCAATAGGCCCATTTGTATATGGGTATATGAAGGTGTTTTTTACATATTTCTGGTATTTCTTTAGTGTTCTTAAACTGGTATTCATATATGAGGAAAGCCCGATAGGTGCATTGTTCAAGCACTGAACAAAATAATTGTAATCTTTTTTTTCAAAAGTATGGACTAAAGATTGATAGAATTCATAGGTTTTTTTAAATTCTTCGCCTAAACTTAGAAGGTAATCTACGATTCCCTTTTGACTTTTCATCCCTTTGAATAATCGATGGTAGC
>JAAYXQ010000241.1 GCA_012515825.1 Fibrobacter sp. | reverse complement strand
GGCTCTTGCTAAAAACAAGAGCCCTTTTTTGTTAAAAAACGTCAAAAAGGGCTAAAAAAGTATAAGCTCTAAGCAGGGGTCTGCATAGAGCTTATAGGTTTTGGGATATTAGGATACTAAGAACATAGATAATCTCAAACGAGAAGTGATTTATTTCACGATTTATGTTGAAAGAAGTGTTGAACAAAGAACAACGAAAGGGCTCCTTTTTGCTTTAGGAATAGGATAAGGGATTTAAGTTTAGTATAATTTATTAGTATGCCAGATATCCTAGATTATTTAGAATACCGAGAATTCTTAAGAGATTGGTTTATAGAAAGTAAAAAGGAAAACCGTTTTACTTCTTATCGGTATTTAGGGCAAAAAACAGGAGTTGACCCTGCTTGGCTAGTTCGTGTTTTTCAAAAAGAAGGGCATTTAAACGAAGAGGCTTTACCTGCTTTTATTCGTTTGTGTTCGTTTGATGATCGGCGAGCTGAATATTTTAGAATCTTATATCGATTTTGTAAAACAAAAGCTAAAGCTTCTTTATCTGAACTTTATTGCCGCTTAATGGAACTCCGAGAAATGGAAGCTCGCGTTTTAACAAGTCCAGAATTTATGTATTTTGGCAATTGGGCTTGTACGGCGCTTAGGGCTCTAGTGGGGATCAGTCAAGACACCTCTGATTTAACGGTTCTTGCCAACCATTTGAATCCTCCGATTTCTCAGAAAGATGCACATAATGCTCTTGAGGTATTAAAACAATTAAAATTAATTGAGCCCGATGGACATGGAGGTTGGAATATTACCCAACAAATCGTGACTACGGGTGGAGAAGTAAAAAGTCGTGCCGTTCGTGATTTTCATAGGCGTACCTTAGAGCTTGCTCAAGAGTCTTTAGATCGTCATTCTGTTGCAGAAAGAGATGTCTCTTCGATTGTTTTTACTGTTGATGAAGCAGATATTCCTGAATTTAAACAGCGTATTGAAGATTTTAGGCGTGGATTACTTCAATTTGCCAAAAGATCGGAAAATGCAAACAGGGTTTATGCATTAAATGTTTCTATGTTTCCCTTATCAGATGTGATAGAAAATCCAGCGTCTTCAGATCCTAAGGAGGTTTCTTGATGCGGAATCTCTTTTTATTGGGAAGCTTACTTGTTTTTATTTTAGGATGCCATTCAGAGGTGGCTGGAGGTGGTCCATCAGGGACCGAAGCAGGCAATGCAATCACCGCTCAAATCTTAAGAGGAAATAAAACACCAGCGGTTGCTGCACGTGTGTTTATTATGCCTTCGAGTTCTATTCTCTCTACAGAGGAACAAACCTTGAAGACTACTGTGACAGATAGCGAAGGTCGCTTTTCTGTTCAAGATTTAGCCGTTGGCTCTTATACCGTAGAAGTCTCGGACCCTTCAGGAGCTCTTCAATTTAATGCAGTGGTTTATGATAGTCTTTCTTTTGATCGAGGTATCGATACTTTAAGAAGCTTCTCAAAAATACAAGGTTCTGTTGGCTTTGCTTCGGCAGGCTTTGTAACGGTTCAAGGAATGCGTCACCGCGCCCCAGTGGATGCCAATGGTCTTTTCTCTTTAGATTCTCTTCCATCGGGGAGTGCTTCTTTAGTCTTTTCTCAAGGAAGTGAGTCGACTCCTTACTATTCTTATGCCGTTTTATTGCCTGGAGATTCAATTGAGCCTTCTTCTTTTGTGCAAGAAACAGACCGTTTATTGCTAGAAGATTTTGAAGATATGAATACCCAACATCGTTTTGCACCATATGTAGGTGATTCTACTGGCTGGTGGTTTTTAAGTGCTCATGAAGAAGTAGATGTTTTATTTGTGGACTCATTATTAGTGGGTTATCCTTTAGTAAAAGAAGAGTCTCAGTATATTGCTTTTAATGTGACTGTGCCAGAGACGGTCTCTGTTCCTTGGGTCAATTTCGGAATCCAAATCGGAGGGAACTCCTCTGTATATGATTTGACGGGATTAGATTCTGTTGCTTTTAAGGCCAAAGGTTCTGGGACTGTGTTCTTCCAACTTATTGGTGTTGAAGAAGATTCGTCTGTAGTAACGCCATGGCCTGAACAAAGGTTTGATTTGCCTTCAGAATGGACGCGATTTGCTTTCTCTGTAAATGACTTTACTTCAAATCCAGCTTTACTAAAGGGAATACGTGTTGTTTCTTGGGTATTCACTTCATCATCTGATTTTGCTTTAGATGACGTAGAATTAATAGGACTTTCTAAAGAAGACCTTTGGTTTTAATTGATGTCAAGTGAGAATAAGGTAAGGCGAGTCGTTTCCAACCAAACGGAAATTTTCTCTGATTTAGAAAAAAAGGTTTTGAGGTATTTAAAAACAACTTATCAAAGGCCTTATGCCTCTCATACTATAAAAGCATTTAATCAGGCTCAAGATTTTATTCGCACTTTTGAAAAGCCAGTAGTTTTAGATTCTGGTTGTGGCTGCGGAGAAAGTACTTTAGTGCTTGCTGCAAAGTATCCAGATCACCCCGTGATAGGTATTGATAAGTCTCAAATACGTTTAACCAAAGCTCAAAAAAATAGTCAACCCAAAAATGTTTTTTATATACAAGCAGAATTAATTGACTTTTGGCGTTTGGCTTTAGAGGCAGAGTTAAACGTTTTCTTTCATGCTTTATATTATCCAAATCCTTGGCCAAAAGAATCGCAGGCTGGGCGTAGATTCCATGGTCATCCTATTTTTCCTACGTTACTCCAGTTGTGCCCAAACATGGAGCTTCGAACGAATTGGAAAATTTATGCCGAAGAGTTTTTAGAGGCTTCTCGAATTGGTTTTCAATACTTACAAATGAAATGGACTCCGCTTTTAGAAGAGTGGGTGCCGAGTGTCCCTGAAACGGCTTTTGAACGTAAGTATTTCGAAAATGGTCAAACGTTATTTCGTGTAAGAATAGTCAGAGACTAACTAAAAACGCTAAGCTTGTAATCATTTTAGAGCTGAGCTAATGCATTCAAGAAAAAAGAGAATGAAAACGACTCATTTTATATGGGGTAAGAATCTTTTATGTTTAGCGAAATAAGCGCATTTTCTATATTGTAAAGTGAAAAAACATAGAGGATTCTTATGACTTTTGAAGAAATGTACGCGCTCGCTTGTCGTCGCAAAGAGGAAATGCCAGAAGGAAAAGGGACGACTGAATTATTTCGTAAAGGCCCTCATGCGATCGGGAAAAAATTAGTGGAAGAAGCAGCAGAATCTTGGATGGCTGCTCGTTATGAAACTAGAGACGATCAAGCTTTAGAATTATCACAAGTGTTATACTATGTGGCTGTGATGATGGCAGAAAAAGGATTAACTCTTGAAGAGGTTTATAAAAAATTATGATTAAAGTTGCTCTTCCTAATAAAGGAATGCTTTTTGAACCCACTCAGGAACTTCTAAAAGCCTGTGGTTATAAGGCAAATAAGCCATATAAAACCTTAACGTCAATAGACACTCAGAATGGTATTGAATTTTTCTTTTTGCGTCCAAGCGATATTCCTATGTATGTCGGTCGAGGCATTATCGATGCTGGCATTACAGGGATTGATTTTAATGCAGAGGCAAATAGCCCTGCAGTCAAAGTCTTAGATCTTCCTTATGGAGCTTCAAAACTTTGTGCCGCCGTACCAAATGAAAGTCAAATACAAAATCTGGACGAATTAAAAGACAGTAACATTGCAACGAGTTTCCCTGGTATTGTAAATCATTTTTATAAAAAGAAAATGAATGTGATCGAATTAGAAGGGGCTGTTGAAATTTCAGTGAGTTTGGGCGTGGCAGATGCTGTTGTGGATGTAGTAGAAACAGGAACTACATTAAAACAAGCCGGACTACGTATTCTAGGCGAACCTCTTTTTAGAAGTAATGCGGCTTTATTTTGTCACCCAGAAAAACAATATGAAACAGAAGTTCACACTCTGATTCGTCGTATTGAAGGCAAGCTTGTTGCTCAGTCCTATATGATGATAGAGTATAATGTACCTGCAGAACTTCTTTCAATGGCCTGTGACATTACTCCAGGGCTAGATGCTCCTACCATCTCTAAGCTGCATGGTAAAGATTGGTATGCCGTGAAAGCAATGGTGAAGCAAGATGACGCGAACCAAATTATGGATAAATTATGGGACATGGGATGTCGTAGCGTTTTATTGTTTGGAATTAAATCGGCTCGCATATAAAAGATCTATATGGAAACTTTAGCATATCTTGCGCGACAACCTATTTTAAATAGAGATGGAAAAATATTTGCGTATGAATTATTGTTTAGAGATTCTCCTATCAGTGAATCAGCCGTAATTCATAATGGTGTACAGGCTACAGCTCAAGTTCTTGAAAATGTTTTAAATAATATTGGGCTGTCTAAGTTAATTGGAAATCATAAAGCATTTGTGAATTGTAGCAGGGAAATGCTTTTAGATAATTTATTTTGTCTGTTGAATCCTGATCGTTTTGTACTTGAAATTTTAGAGACGGTGAAACCAGATGAGGCTGTTATTCGAGCTGTAGAACAATATCACAAAAAAGGTTTTCAATTGGCCTTAGATGATTTTATTTACACGCCCGAGACGATAGATGAGTGGGCTCCAATCTTCCCTTATATTTCTTATGTGAAAATGGATCTTGTGGATAATACTCCTAAAAATAGAGCTTTAGCGGCCTCTTACTTTAAGTCCAGAGGGATTTATGTTTTGGCAGAAAAAGTGGAAACGGAAAATGATTTTAACGAGTGCCTCAAAGAAGGGTATGACTTTTTTCAAGGATTCTTTTTTGCAAAGCCAGAATTAGTGACCAGTCGAAAGATGGATTCCACAACTTCAGCCATTTTGGATTTATTACAAAAACTAAGATCTGAACAAAACCTCGATGACATTTCTTGTGCATTTGAAAAATACCCAGAGCTTATTCATAAATTATTGAGTTACATAAATGCAAGAGATTCTTTTAAAAAGCCTTTAGTTTCTATACGGGAAGCATTGATACAGATTGGTATTAAACATCTGAATCATTGGTTGCTTTTATTGCTTTATAGTCGCCCAGAAATGGGGGATTCCCCGCAATCATCACCGTTATTTCAGAATGCTTCGCATCGGGCTCGATTCCTTGAAAATTTAGGTAAAGCGATTGATCCAGAAGGGGATTTAGCTGCTAAGGCTTTTATTGTCGGATTAATGAGCCGTATGGATGCATTATTTAAAATGCCTTTCCAAAATATTTTACCTTCTCTTTCAGTGGATAAGGATATTCAAGAGGCTCTTTTATTAAAAAAAGGACGTTTAGGTTTATTATTGCGCTTAGCAGATGCTGTTGAATTAGATTTACATAGAGAAATACGTATTTGTTCAGAAGAATTGGGTTTGTCTTCGGAAGTTTTAACACAGTGTATACATGATGCTTATATATGGATAATGGATGATTGAACCTCCTAGTTTAGAAGAATTGATTGCTGAATTCTCGAGCCTGCCAGGGATTGGAAATAAAACAGCTCGTCGTTTAGCTTATCATATTTTGTCTCGTCCACGCGAGCAAGCTGTTCGTTTTTCTGAGAGTATTTTAAAAGCGGCAGATCATGTCAAACCTTGTAGTCGTTGTTATGTTTTTACAGAAGATGAGATTTGTTCTATTTGTCGCGATCGAAGCAATGCAAAAACAATCTGCGTCGTAGAAAAATCCTCTGATATATTGCCTTTTGAAAGATCAGGTGTTTATCAGGGTTTATATTTTGTTTTAGGCGGAGTCCTTTCTCCTTTGGATGGAGTAGGGCCAGAAGCATTACATATCCCTTTATTAATTGAACGAGTAAAAACCGAAGGAATTCAGGAAGTCATATTAGGTTTAGGTTCAAGCCCAGAAGGTGAAAGTACGGCTCTTTTGATTGATCGTCTATTAGAAGGTGCCTCTGTCAAACGCTCTAGATTAGCTCGTGGAATTCCAATGGGAAGTGATCTTGAGTTTGTAGATGAAATTACCATGTTAAGAGCTTTTGAGGGGAGGGTGATCTTTTGAGTGAAGTAAAAATTGTAGGTGATTTTCAAATTTTATCTGCCGAATTTGTTAAGAGTGCTGTTGATTTAAAAGATTTGCCAGAAGAACGATTACCTCAGATTGCTTTCTTGGGTCGTTCCAATGTGGGAAAGTCCTCTTTGTTAAACGCCTTAATGGGTGAAAAAAACTTGGTAAAAACGAGCGCTATTCCAGGAAAAACAAGAGAAATAAATTTTTTTAAGGTCAATGGTGCTTTTTTTCTTGTAGATTTACCAGGTGTAGGGTATGCGAAAGTCAGTATTAAGCAAAGAGATCTTATGGCTGATTCAATCCGTGAATATGTTGAAAAAGCTGAAGATTTGCGAGGAGTAGTTTATTTGGTGGATATTCGACATGCTGGAACAGCGATTGATATATTGACTGTAGAAGAATTGAGAAAAACGGGGGTTCCTGTTTTGATCGTTGCAAGTAAGCGAGATAAGGTCAATCAGTCGGAGTTCAACAAGAATAAAAAGGTAATACAAGAAAAATTTGGGTTAGCTGTCCCTCCGATTACTGTAAGTAGCGTCTCTAAAGTAGGTCTTTCTGCTCTTTGGTTTGAATTGTTGAATGTGATTCGAGAATGAAATGAAAAATTATGTTGTTTATAAAAAATTAACTCTTCCAGGCCGTTTTTTTTGCTGGCTAGGGGTTGTTTTTTTATCCACAACTTTTGGTCAACAGTTCACTCTATTTATCAAAACAGTAGCTTCTATTTTTTCAAGAAATAGAAATTTTAAAACAGATTCAAAAAATATAATTAATCAGATTTTCTTCACGGGAATAGAAATTTTTCCTGTCCTTTTTGTTGTGGCCACTCTTTTTGGAACGGTGATTATCATTGAAGTCATTACAATGATGAATAAAGTGGGCTTTTCAGATGTGGTTGGAAATTTGATGGTGATTGTGATTATTAGAGAACTAGGCCCCATTTTCACAGCGTTCTTAATTGCAGGTCGAAGCGGTTCTGCATTAACCACGTATATTGGTAGTATGGCCATTAATTCTGAAGTAGATTCTTTAGCGACAATGGGAGTGGATCCCATTCGCTATTTAGTGATGCCAGCGTTGATTGGTGGTATTTTTGCTGTTTTGATCATGACGATCTTATTTAGCTTTAGTGGAATTTGTGCGGGCTTTTTAACGGCAAAAGTATTGATTTATTTTGCTGGTGACATGTTAAATGTGCAAATTAGTTGGTCTTACCTTTCTACGGCCATTCTGCAATCTTTAACAATAACCGATTTTATTTTAGTAATCGTTAAACCTGTGCTTTTTGCATGCATTATCATCACAAATGCAAGCTACCAAGGTTTAGCTATTCGTAAAGATGTTCGTCAAGTTCCTAAAGCAACTTCACGTTCAGTGATTTATTCTTTCTTGTATATTGTTGTTTTTGATGTGATTTTGTCTTTCTTCTATATTTTCCAATATTTTGGGGAGATCTCTAAGATAATATAATGATTGAAATGGCTCTAGTAATAGAAGACTTGCATTTTACTTATAGTGAAATGATGAGTCGAAGGAAAGTTAGGTCTCAAGGTTTCTTAAACTGGAGAGGTTTATTAGGTGCTGTTCTTGAGGATAGTAAAAAAGAAGTTCTTTCTGGAGTGAATCTAAAAGTAAAGTTAGGAGAGACGATTTGTATTGGTGGTGCTTCAGGGCAGGGGAAAAGTGCTTTTTTAAGAATTATTGCAGGCCTTGCTAAACCTACATCGGGTTGTCTCTATTATTTTGGAGAACATATTCCTATAGAACGTCATAATGCTCTTGAAATTGCAAGTCGTCAAGTCGGATTAGTCTTTCAGAATGGAGCACTTATTTCAAATTTAAAAGTACGAGATAATGTGGCTTTACCTTTACGATACCACGGCATGGGGACAGAAGCGGAAATTGATGACAAAGTGAATATGGCTCTAGATTTGATGCGCGTTCGCCGTGAAGCCGACTTATTTCCTCACATGTTGAGTACGGGAATGCAGAAACGTGTAGCTATCGCAAGATCATGGGCGATGGACCCTAAATTACTTTTGATGGATGAGCCTACTTCTGGATTAGATAATTACAATCGGCGTAATTTACTGCCTCTAATTGATAATATGAGAAAACTATTCAATACTTCTATCATTATTGTAACGCATGATTTACTGATTGCTAAGGAGCTTGAGTGCGATATTTTGTTCTTGCATGACAAACAATTATCGGAGCCTCATTCTTTTGATTACTGGCTAAAGTCAAAAGAACCTATCGCAGAAGAGCTTTTTAGAGATTTACAAGCTAAAACTTAGATATTTATATTATTTTATAACCTATGATCTCCTTAACTAATTCATTCTTGGACCCATCGGAAGCAATATCTTGTTTTAGCCAATTGTTATCGAAGAATATTTCTTTGTGTCCTGAGACACCTAAGGCTTTTCTCATTAGATTTGTTGAGAGAGGGGCTTAGATGAAAGTAGTAAGGCAAATAAATTGGACTGAATTATCTGGGTTATTAGTCGGCGTTTTCTTCGCCGTCGCTTTGATCGTTTTTGGCGTTACTTTTTATACAAAACTAATTACCTCTGGCATTATTGGCGTTGAAGAATATAAGCTATATAGTAATTTCGAAAAAGCGCTTGGTTTACATACGGGTACAAAAATTCAGATTAGTGGTGTGGATGTTGGCCGTATTTCTGATATGTACATTCAAGAATCTGGTGTTCGAATGGAATTTACCATCCGTTCTGAATACAAAAACTGGATTACCGATAGTGCGATGGTTTTTGCTATTCGAGATCAAAACGTGATTTCTGCTCGTGTGATTAATATTGATGTGAAAAAAGGTAAAGGCCGCATTTTAGAAGATGGGGATTATTTACCAGCAGGTAAAGCCCAAGATATTGAAACGGTATTAGAAACTACAAATGAATTGCTTTTACGAGTGAATGTGCTTATTGATGCGGCTGATACCTTGGTCGAAATGGCTATGGATACAGGGACAACAATAGGAGCTTTATTAGGATCCAGGCTTTTATATGATAACTTGAATCAACAGCTCATGCGTTTAGATCGAATGACTTATACAGGGACAAATATCTTAAATAATCTTCATGTAAGAATGCCTGGTTTGTTTGATCGTATGGATACCATTACAGAAGATGTGATTGTTTTATTGGGTGACGTAAAAGATGTTCCTCAAAAACTTGATCGCACATTTACTTCGCTAGATACAGTTCTTTATAGAATGGATGGACTAGTGGGGCAATTAGGTGGAGTCACTGTTTCTTTAGATCAGTTTATTGGTAATGGAGAACAAACCTTACAAAGCGCAGAAGATCTTATCACAAGCATTTCTAATATGTGGATTATTAGGCGCTCCATACCGAAAAAAGATTCAATTCCATTTGTAGTGGAGACATTATGGTAAAAAACATTTTTGTCTTCTTGCTTCTCTTCTTGAGTGTGGCTTCGAGTTCCGAATCTGGGGTTTTATCTTTCAGAGCAAAACAATCTCTTGCTGCAGGTCGATATGCAAAAGCTTATACTCAATTAGAAAAAGCTCTTTTGGCTACTCGGAAAGAATCCGATTTACTCGCTGAGGGGCGAGTTTTAATTGCAATGGCACAAATACGAACACAAAGCTTAGACTTTGTTTTAGCGGATTCTCTTTTGTCTGTAGTGAGACAGGATGCTTTAGATACAGCTTCCATTGTAGCTTGGGTACAGGCCAAAATGATGCTTTTGAATGCACAAGAAAAATATGACAAAACACTAAAAATAGCAAAGACCGTCTCAGAGGATATGTTAGATGAGTCTCCAGATATTTTACAGGGCTATTTTTGGAGTGAACAGGCTTTAGCTTTGATTGCATTAAAAAAGAGTCAAGAGGCAAGGTCTATATATAAGAAAGCTAAAAAGGAATTATCTGAAGATAAAAGCTCTTATGATTTGATTCAGGCTCGTGCTGCGCATTTGGAAAAACGTTTCTCCCAAGCCGATTCTTTATACGCTGAAGCCGCGGCGAAGGCAATAGAAGAAAATAATACTTATATCTCAGCTAGCATATTATTTTATCGTGCGCAGATTGCTTTGAAACAACAAAGAATATCTGATGCAAAAGATTATTTAAAAAGAAGTGCTCAAGCTTTTGAATTAATGGGATTACCCAATAATCAAAAGAGAAGTGAAAGGCTTATTCCTTAATTTCAGTTGTTTCTTCAGGTTCTTTTTTTAATCGAAGAAGTCTTTCGTAAGCATATTGTGGATGCATCTGTTGAGCAATTATTCCATCAATAGTCTTTTTAATTTCTTCAGTTTCGGGGCGTTTTTCTAGAGGATCATAACCTAAAACACGAATGGTTTTAGCGTAAAAGCTATTCTTAAAGCCTTTATATTCGGGCTTTACGCAATCTTCTAAAATAGTTTGGATGGCAATCTCCGTTTGCATCGCTCCTATTTCAAAAGTACGATGGATCTTGCGGATATATTCTGGCATAGAAGTATCCTTACTTGTTGAATAAGAACGCATAATTTCTGCGGCTTCCGCATTATTTTTGAAAGGTCCATTGGCTAGTCGAATCGCAAAATAAAGTGCTAAACGCCAGTCTTCAGGGAATACACGATGAGCGCGTCTCATGACAGAAAAATCAGAGGTGTCTTTTGAACTAATTGGAGTAACGCCGCCTACAAAATAATAGGGCGTGTAAAAAAGACTATCGAGTTGAGTGGCTAATTCGCCAACATGGCCTAAGTAGGCGTATTCCTCGCCGCTTAAGTAGCTTCCTCCTAAATCAATAAGACCTCTAATCCAAAATAGCCCAGAAGCGGTGACTTCATGCCCCGCAGAAAGGTATCGCACATATTCTGCTTTGGGTAAGAAACTTTCGTCAAGTCCAGTGTCTGGGAGGGGTTTAGAAAATAAATAAGCAGTAGCTATTATTACGACAGAGATTAGAATGGAAATGATAAAACGCATAGAAAATCCTCCTATGAATTTCACCTCAAACTATCGGTGAGTCTTTCTAAAGCATCTACACAGGCAACAGCAAATGAACTTGGGTTCCCTTTGGCTTGCCAAGCGAAATTTAAGCCACTAGAGCTGTTTAATACATGGAATTGTCTTTTGCCGCCACCATTATTGATTGCGTTCAAGACAGTCTTTGCATCGCCCCCTTGGCCACCAGGAACGCCTGGAATAGAAACGCCTGGAATTAGAAACGGAATTTCATGATTGTGTTCCACAAAAAAGCGAGTAATGGCTTCCAGTTCTTCAGGGTGAGTGGCTCCAACAACAGCCCCTAAATTTCCATTATCCCATGCCATTAGTTTTTCAGCGACAGCGTAGAAGGCTGTACTCCCTTCCTTTGTTTTCAAGTCCTGAAAATCAGCGGCTCCTTTATTACTAGTTCTTAAAAGAGCATAGACCCCTTTGAAACCTCCTTGAGGTAAAAAAGGAGCTACAGAATCACTACCCATCCAAGGGCTAACCGTTACTGCATCGGCTCCAAATACATCAAAGGCGGCACGAGCATAAGCGGCACTGGATTTACCAATGTCTCCACGTTTTGCATCCAATATTGAAGGAATTCCTGCAGACTGATAGACTTTAATAATGTCTTGAAGAACACGAAGAGCGTCAATGCTAATGCATTCATAATAAGCACTATTTGGCTTGATCACCGCAGGCGAGACACCACGGCGCAGAATTTCTTCTAAAATTTCAAAATAAAAGCGTTTTACCTTTTCTTCAGGGGTTCCTTCTAAAGGAATCAAATCTAAAACAGGATCCATTCCCATGCAGACAGGATTACCGCACTCGGCTATACGCTTTTCGAGAAAACTAGAGAAGTTCTGAGAAACCATTTCTACATATCCTTTTGGAGTTGTGCTACTTCATAAGATAGAATGCCGTGAGCTACAGAAACGTTTAGAGATTCCAAATTATTGTTCATTGGAATACGAACCGATTCATCTGCAATTTCAATTAAGTAAGATTTTGTTCCAGCGCCTTCGTTACCGACTAAGAAAGCAACCTTTTTAAGCTTTCGAGGAACTATATCGCTTAATGTTTGTTTTGCGTGTAAATCGGTAGCAATAATGGTATAACCTTTTTGTCTTAAGAAATTGATTTGCTCAATTAAATCGACGCTAGCTTCAAAAGGAACTCTTAAAAAAGTACCCGAAGAACCGCGCACTACTTTTGAATTGAAAGGACTAACAGTTCCTTTTCCTAAAATCATGCCAGAAGAATTGAATCCAAGACTGGTGCGAAATAATGCCCCTAAATTACCTGGATCTTGAATGGCGTCCACAAGAGTTAAAACGCTACGACTTTTATCGTAGTCAGGCTTTGTACTTGCAATTCGGCATGTGGCAATAATACCTTGAGTGGTAACAGTCGTCGAAATTCTTTTCATTAAATCGGCAGGCAAATCATGCGTTCTTATTTCTTTCGCTTTGATTTCGTTGATTAAAACTTCGTCTTTAAAATCTTCTACAAAATAAACGGCTTCAATTAGATCGGCATGGTGATTCAATAATTCTTGAATTACGTGAATGCCTTCCGCTAAGAATTTACCTTCACGTTCTCTTCCTTTATCAGTTGTTAAGGCGAGAATTTTTTTGAACCAAGGTGGGGTAGTTGGTTCTGCATCAATAGTCGTAATATCTAGTTCGACATCATTTTCAAAAACAATAGGTTCTTCAGTAACTGGTTTTTGTCTGTAAATTGGTTCTTGAACTTCGGATGGATTTTCTTGCCATACTTCATAAGGACGATTTAACGGGCGTCGGCCACGATCATCAAAGGAACGCCTTTCGCCAAACGGTTTACGATCACCAAAGGAGCGTCTTTCGCCAAACGGTTTACGATCACCAAAGGAGCGTTTTTCACCAAACGGTTTACGATCATCAAAGGAGCGCTTTTCACCAAAAGGTTTACGATCATCAAAGGAGCGTCTTTCGCCAAACGGTTTACGATCACCAAAGGAGCGTTTTTCACCAAACGGTTTACGATCATCAAAGGAACGCTTTTCACCAAAAGGTTTACGGTCGCCAAAGGAACGTTTTTCACCAAACGGTTTACGATCACCAAAGGAGCGTTTTTCACCGAAAGGTTTACGGTCGCCAAAGGAACGTTTTTCACCATAGGAACGGTCTTCTCTTTCAGGGCGCCTTCCGAAGCCTTTATCTGCGACGCTTTCACTCACTCCAAATTTGCGGTTGAAAGTAGTTTTTACCATTCTTTTATTTGGTCTGTTTTCGTCTGTCATAATATTTCCATCAACTTTTGAGCAACGGATTCGCCGTCAATTTTTAATTGTTTATATAGGTCATTTACATTGCCGTGTTCCACAAAATCATCTGGTAATCCAAACCGAAGAAGTTTGTGAGAAGTGTATCCTTTATCGCTCATGAGTTCGGCAATTGCAGATCCGTAGCCACCAATAAGAGTATTATCTTCTAAGGTGACAACAACAGAATGCGTTTTTAATAATTCTTCGTAAGCGTTTTCATCAAGGGGCTTTATAAAGCGGGCGTCTACTAACGTTGGATTTTTCCCTTGAGTTCGTAAAATGGAGGCTGTTTTCTTAAGTTCCTGTAGCATAAATCCTGCACCAAGAAGCAAAATATCAGAACCCGATTCTATAACAATAGGTTTTCCAATAGGAATGGTTTTCACTTCAGTGCTTAATTCGCAAGCTAAAGCATTTCCTCTTGGGTAACGAATGGCAACAGGTCCTGGCATATCAATAGATGCAGTAACCATATCACGTAATTCATTTTCATCTGACGGAGCCATGATAATCATTTTAGGAATGGTTCTTAAAAAAGACAAATCAAAAGAACCATGATGAGTAGGACCATCGGCTCCAACTAGCCCTGCTCTATCTAGAATAAAAACAACATGAAGATTTTGTAAGGCCACGTCGTGAATCATTTGATCGTAAGCACGTTGCATAAAAGAGGAATATATGGCGACCACAGGAATGACTCCGTTGCATGCAAGCCCTGCCGCAAAAGTCACGGCATGTTCTTCTGCAATGCCTACGTCAATCACACGATCAGGTAATTCTTGCTCTACAATATTTAAACCGCAGCCACTAGCCATGGCTCCTGTAATGCACAAAATTCGATTGTCTTTTTTTACGAGATCTAAAAGGGTTTCTCCAAATATAGTGGTAAGAGATTTATTGCTATTACACTTATTTAGAGGAAGGCCACTTTCAGGATCAAATGGAACTGAGGCGTGCCATTTTGAAGGATTCTTTTCAGCAAGACTTAGTCCGCGTCCTTTTTCCGTAAGAACGTGGATTATGCAAGGACCAGGAAAGTTTTTGACTCGATCTAGAATTTGAATTAATTCGTTTAAGTCATGGCCGTCAATAGGACCAAAATAACGAACACCAAGATCTTCAAAAAAACGGCCTGGCTTTAATGCACTTTTTGCTGCATTTTCTGTGGCAAGAAATAAATCTCTAAAACGAGAACCTAAGACTCCAGGCAACCGAGACATTAGTTTATCTATATCCACGCGCATCTTATTGTAAACAGGATCAGAAATGATTCTATTTAGATATTTTGAAAAGCCTCCAACAT
>JAAYXQ010000240.1 GCA_012515825.1 Fibrobacter sp. | reverse complement strand
TTAGAGCTACGGACTCATAACCCGTCGGTTCCCGGTTCAAGTCCGGGAGGTCCCACTGAAACCCCTTCTTTCATAAGAAAGAGGGGGTTTTTTATTCTCACGTTTTCAAAAAAAACCAGACCGCTATAGCTGGTTTGTAAGAACATGATTAAGCAAATCTTCTGCAGGAATATAAAACCAATCTGGCCTAGAGTTCAATTCATAAGATGCTTCATATAATGTCTTCTGAAAAAGGAAAAAGCGAAGTTCATCAGAAGACTCCACACCATACCCCTTTAAGAAAGCCAATTCTAAAGCCGCAGAAGAAGACCTTTTGAAAAAAGCTTTTGCATAACGAAACGAGCGAATCATACAAGCCACATCAAATAATACGGAGCGCTTTTCACGCCTTTCATTCAAAGGGATTATAGGCTCTCCTTCAAAATCAATGAAATAGAATTGATCCTTTTTATACAAAATTTGGCCTAAATGAAGATCGCCATGAATGCGAGAAACGGGTGCCAAAAAAGAGACTTGCTCTAAAGATTTTACATATTCTTCTATCAAAGACCATTTGGACAGAATTCTTTTCGCGGCTTCAAGAGAACGCCCTTGTAATTGCGATTCACTTTGTTTTAGATTAGCCTGAAAAGCATTCCAGTAGACCTCAAGGCGGTTGTTTTCTCTATTCTTAAATTCCCCTTCCATCGCTAATAATGTTTGGTGTAACGAGGCTAACTGAGTGCCTAGCAAATACGCTTTTTCTTCACTAGGATTTTCGCCAAAATAATCCCATGCGATTTTTTCAAATGGTAAAGCGCTCTCAATAACACCAACAACATAATACTCGCCATTCACATCATAAGAAATATGAGCTAAAATTTTTGCAGTATCCTTTGAATGATGCAGCTGTAAAAAAACACCCATTTCAACTTCAGGGTGTTCACCTGCATTTAAGAACCTAAACCATTTTAGAAAACGACCACCTTGAAATAGAATCGAAGAATTACTTTGTTCTAAATTTTGTTTTATAGAATTTTCAAATGGCTTTTCAAACGCTTCTTGATCATAGTAATGAATTTTAAGAGTGGCATTCCCCCCTGACCAAATCTTTTTTTGAAAAAGAGCATTCATAAATAAAGCATGGTGCTCTGGATAATTCATTAAATCTAAATCAACCCTATTTTTTACCATAGGGTACCCATAGAGCACTCGTTTTCCTGAATCCAAATAAAAAGCGAATACACAAAAGGCATATTCATCTGATAAATCAAATTGATGAACAATATTCCCTTTTTGAATAGAATTGTTTTTGTGTAAAAACCAACGCTGGTTTACAAATGTGTTCAGATCCATGGTTTCCATAGACCCTAATATATTACTATTTTCTTTTGAGTAACCATATTTTATGGAACTATCTTATGAAAGACAAAAAAACAATGCCTAATAATAAACGTTCATGGCCTTTAACTGTTTATATCGTATTACGACTTTTAGTCATTGGCATTATGGTGATTCAGTTTTTTAATCAAAACTACACCGATGTATTCTTATGTCTTTTAACTTTGATCTTGTTCCAAATCCCTACTTTTATTGACCGAAAGTTTAAAATTGAGTTTCCAGACACACTTCAAATTGTCGTTTTACTTTTTATTTTTTCTGCTGAAATTTTAGGTGAACTTAGAGAATTTTATCTTCAATATCCTATTTGGGATACTTTACTACATACGACCAACGGCTTTTTAATGGCTGCCATAGGTTTTTCTTTTATTGATGTATTTAATCGAAGTGAAAAGATTTCAACAAAACTCACGCCCATTTCCCTAACCTTAATTGCTTTTTGTTTTTCTATGACCATTGGCGTACTTTGGGAATTTTTTGAATTTGCCATGGATTATTTTTTTAAGATGGATATGCAAAAAGATTGGATGATTCATGAAATCACTTCTGTGACCTTTCACCCAGAAGGGAGAAACACCCCTGTGACTCTTCCAATAGAAAGCGTTGTTGTCAATGGAAAAGCATGGGAAGGCTATCTTGATATCGGATTATTCGATACCATGAAAGACTTGATCGTGAATTTTATTGGAGCCATAGTTTTTTGTCTTTTTGGCTTTGCCTATATAAAAAACAGAGGGAAAGACTCTTTAGCAAAAAAGTTTATCCCTATTGTTCGTTCACAAAAAAAGAATGCACAAAATTAAGAGAAGCCTTCTAAAACAAAGACTCTCCGCGTGATCGAGCTTCTTCTATAGAAATGGTTTGCACTTGAGATTGCTGCTTTGCATGAAGCGAACGTAATTCTTCTTGGTGAGACAAGTGTTCTTTTAAGAAATGATCTCTCTTTCGAAGGTTCGTCCACTGCTCTGCAATCGTCACGCATTTTCCAGCATCAGAAGTATAAATCACAGGAGCATCGGATTCAGGCGCAATTTTCACTGCCGTATGAATGCTAGATGCCGCCGCGCCACCAATTAAAATAGGCGTTTTGAGATTTTCACGCTTAAACGCTTTAGCGACATTCACCATTTCATCAAGGCTTGGTGTAATTAATCCCGAAAGCCCCACTAAATCAGGCTTATGCTCTTTCACCGCTTCTACGATCTTTTCGCACGGAACCATGACACCTAAATCAATGACTTCATAATTATTACAGCCAAGAACAACACTCACAATATTTTTTCCAATATCGTGCACATCGCCCTTCACTGTGGCAATCACCACTTTACCCGCCTTAGAAGAAGAACCCACTTTGGCGTTGGCTTCGATATAAGGCAATAAAACAGCGACCGCGCGCTTCATCACGCGAGCACTTTTCACCACTTGAGGTAAGAATAATTTCCCTTCGCTAAAAAGTTCACCGACTTTATTCATACCATCCATTAAAGGACCTTCAATAATATCGACTGGATTTGCAGTACGAACTCGTAATTCTTCGACGTCTTCTTCTACAAATTGATCGATACCCTTGACCATTGCATGACGGATACGTTCTTCTACAGAAAGAGAACGCCACTTTAAAAACTCTGCACTATCAGGCGCATTGCCTTTACGACCTTTGATGGTTTCTGCATACGCAAGCAACTTATCTGTGGCCTCTGGAGAGCGATTAAAAATCAAATCTTCAATAAGAGAGCGTTCTTGTTCAGGAATATCTTCATAAACAGGGAGCACGCCCGCATTGACAATCCCAAAATCCATTCCTGCTTTAGCTGCATGATACAAGAAGCAAGCATGAATACTTTCAC
>JAAYXQ010000030.1 GCA_012515825.1 Fibrobacter sp. | reverse complement strand
TTGAAAAAAACTCCAGATTTGGTGGCTAAATATCTTAGAATGGAAGAAGAAATTAAGGTACAAGTGGCTTTATATAAAGTATTACGTCAGCAGAGTGAACAGTTACGTATAGAAGAAGCTAAAACACTTAAAAACTTACATGTGCTTCAACCGCCTTGGGAAAATGATAAGAAGATTTCTCCACGTCGTGGCTTGATTTTGATTTTTACAGTATTTGTATTTACTTTTATTGCTTTAATAATAGGCAACTTTCTCTCGTTTGTTGAAAATGAAAGGCAAAGAGAATCACATTTTGCAACAGAATGGAATAAATTTTTGAAGTATATTTGTTTTTGGCATAAGTAAGACTTTATGACCTTTGATTGGCTAGCACATCCAGAATCCGCCTTGTTTTTTTTGGTAGGGCTAGTGGCTCTTCTTTTAGCCTCTGTTTTTAAAAAAAATTTATTTTCCCCTCCTTTGTTATATGTGTTAGTCCAGTCGTTTATGTTTGGTATTGCTTACCTTAAGTTAATGCCCGCAATGACTGATTATCAATTAAATACTTGGCTAGTTTGGGGAGGAGGATTATTTAGCTTTCTAAGTGCATGTTATTTAGCTCGATTATCATTTCGCTTTTCAAACTATTCTCTTGTTTTACCTGAGACTCTTTCACTTTCTACTGAATATAATTGGAAGAGCCATTTTATATTAAGTTTTTTGGCTTTAGCATTTTTTTTATATGGGGTTTTGGGAGTTGTTTCGATTGCGGGAAATTTAGTGCTACTTACTGATAACCCTTCTTTATGGTTAGATGGCAAGACTAGTAAAGTATTAAGTTACGCCATTTTCTTCACTTCTAGCCCTATGGTAGTAGCCTTATTTGGTGTAGCCTCTTTCAAATCTTATAATCCAATTCGTTGGATTCGTAATACTTCGAAAATCATTTGTCTATTGACGATTGTGTTAAGTTTTTTAACGTTTCCAAGTAGAGGCGTTAATTTGATGTGTGTCGGATTTCTCTTTATTCTTGCTAATTATTTGTATAAAAGAATTACTTGGAAAATGGCCGTAGTAGTAGCTTCATTAATTTTGTTTTTTTTCATTGGTGTTGCTTCTGTGAAAGGGCAATACGGTGAAATGGACGTAATGAATAATGAGCTAGTTGACGAAGTGGCTTTATTACCTTATAAATACATAGCAAATAACTATTGGAATTTAGATTATGCTTTTAATCGAGCTAGCGATGTGCCAGAGCATTCTTGGACTTATGGGATTGATGCTTTTTATGGTATTACTCATTTATTATCTATAGGACCTGGCTTACAAGCTAGTTTTGGGTGGGATACCCCATTTAATGAAAGCATCGAGAAAGTGAGTAGTCTAAATACAATTCCATATTTATGGGATGCCTATAAAGACTTTGGGTATCCAGGCATTTTTTTAGTTCCATTTTTTTGGGGTTTTATTTTTACTTTTTTGTATAAAAAAATGCCAATGGCAAAAACGCCATTAAGCTTATTATTTCATACCACCTTTAGTTTTTGGATTATTTTGTGGAACTTCACTACAGGCTACAAACAAGCAATGTATATAATATGGTTTTTATTCTTCTTCTTTGTCTGTACGGTGAGTAGTGGGAAAGGATTGTTTTCACCAGCGAATAGAACGATTCTTAAAGAAGTAACTCCAGATAATGAACGTGATGACGACGTCTCCACTGAGTGCAAAAATAGGGATTGCAATATTGGATAAAAACGCTCCAGCGATTGTACAGAAAATAATGTTTGAGCCCCCCCCAATACAAACAAAAAGACCATAAAGTTTTGTTTTTTTATCCTTTAGAAGAGAGGATATTAAGCCCATTCTTAAGGCTTGAAATGTAAGAGAAAATGAGAGAATTCGTAAACAATCGGCACTGATGGCTAGAATAGAATCATTCCAAGGGGCAGCAAAAAAGAGAATTTGAAGAACTTCTTTTGGAAAAAGCCAAAGCGGGGAAGATGCTGTAAAAATGAATAATGTAAATAGCAACTGGTCTTTAATATGTAAAAAATGATCTTTGCTTTGATGGAGATTGATCAGGCTCGATGATATAAAATGAACCATAAAGCCAGACGCTAACACAATGATTTTATTTGCAAAATTATAGGCACTTAAAAACTCTGGAGAAGAAAATGCGTCTGCTACGTAAAGCCCGACGGGGAGATATGCAAAACTGGCGAGGCTTGCAATCGCATAGGGCATACCCGCTTTAAACATAAGATAAAAGAAGTGAAATGTTCTTTTTGTAATTCTAAAAAGGCGTGCATGAAAAGCTTGAGTGACACCAAAAAAGAAGGCGGGTAAAGCAGCAATTAGCATGGCAAGTGCTATATGTTCAATTTTATCGAGTTTAAGGTAAAGTAAAGCAACTCCCATGACAACCGCATAAGAGATGGTGTGTAATAGTTTTGAAATGAATAGACGTTTCCAAAATTTCCCGCAAATAAAATACCAGTCAAAAAAGGCATGTTGAAAAAGTAGCCCTAAAGAGAGGATGAGTTCACCTTTGAAAGCGGGGTGGTGTCTTCGAATGGTAAATGCAAATGTTACCATGAGGAGAGCGGTCATTATGGTGGAGAATAAGCGTAACTGTAAAACATTACGGAAGAGAGAACCTTTGGTGGCTCGATCTCCAAAAAAAGCGAGAATCAAAGTGGTCATACCGAAATCGGCGATAGCAGAAAATATGGAATAGTCTGTTTGAAGAATTCCAAAATATCCAAAGTTCGCTGTGCTCAGGTTTTGTGCTACAAAATTCTGAACGAAAAAAGAGATCCCCTTAATTAAGAGGTTTACAAAGGAAATAAAAACACCGATTTTTATATTACGAAGAAATTGTGGCACAAAATCAAAAGTAATTTTTTTTGCTATGGAAAGTTATTTTTATATTGTACTCATGGGAAAACTTCAAGGACAAAGTTCTTTTTTTAAGCTAGGCCCTCCTGCACAGATTGGAGAAGCGCATCAACCTATTGTTGATTTTTTATTGAAAGAAGCTATAGGTACTAGTATTTTGGATATTGGTGGAGGTTGTGGTTCTTATGCTTTAGAAATGAAGGCAAATGGATTTGATCCTCTTGTGGTTGATGTAGATGAAGAGGCTCTAAAGACAGCTAAAGAGAATGGCGTGAGAGTAAAAAAAGTCTCTCCAAATGAAGACTTAGGGAGTGAACTTGCTGATACAGTTATTTTGATTGAGGTCTTAGAGCATGTGGACGATCCAAAAGCATTTTTAGAAAAAGCTATTCGAGCTGCTCGAAAACGAGTACTATTTACTTTGCCTTGTACCAATGATTTTACCACGTTATTTAATTTAGGTTTAAGTTACTCACATATAGCTGTTACTGATCATTTATGGCATTTTTCGTATAGCGAGTTGGAAAATATCTTGAAATCCATAGGAAAAAAATATCGATTAGAAGTATCTGATTATTTATTTCCACATATGGTATTTGCTTTAATGCGAAATTGTACTAAATTTGCTTTGGTTGGAAGGCTTGCATTTTTACCCATTCGAGTTCTAAATCGATTGGGATTTATTAAAAAAAGCATACCTTCTCGATTTTATG
>JAAYXQ010000239.1 GCA_012515825.1 Fibrobacter sp. | reverse complement strand
GTTTCAAAAGCAAGGCCATTGACCATAAAAATATTTACACCTGGACGAAGACCAAATTTAAAAGTCCATGCGTCAGAAAGTGTTTTACTCATTTCTTCATCATCATCTGTTTGAGAAATACCAGAACTGTATTCTACTGAAAAAGCCGTTTCATTGAAAAAATATAAATTATTAGTATTAAATAGTTTTAAGTAATTTCTAAGATAAGGTTCGACTAGAAAACCGTGACTTAAATACTTTCTCTTTTGTGACAAATCGACTAGATCTTCTAATAAAGCAAAATCGATTTCCGCTTTAGTACGTTCGTAACCAGCCCTTAAACCAACAGCTAAAGCATCTTTTATAAAATAGCCACCAAAAGCTTCCACAGAAAAAGTATAGCCTTCTAATTCATAAATATCTCCAATTAAGACATTTAAGTCAGATGTTTCTGCTTGTACAAGAGAAACAGTAGCTCCACCCATCAAACGTTTTTTTGAAATATATTCAGATGGATCCACTTTATAAGATGCAGAAAGAAGTCCCGTGGATTTCTCATCAGAAGCATTCACCAAAGAAAAACTAAGTAACAGTAATAAAAATAAGCTTATTCTTTTCATAGTATAAAAATAGCAAAAAATACTAAAAAAGTCTCTTTTGTTATTTTCTAAAATCAGCTACAAAAAAAAGCTCTATTTAATAAAATAGAGCTTAGAAACGTAAGCGAAGTAAAATTTATTTGTCAGTTAAAAATGCAACACCTGGCAACACTTTTCCTTCGAGAAGTTCAAGAGAAGCGCCGCCACCTGTAGAAGTATGAGTGACCTTCTTATCTGCGCCATACTTTTTCGCTGCAGTAGCAGTGTCACCACCACCAATCACAGTGATAGCACCAGCGGCAGTCACATCCACAATAGCATCAGCCATTGCTTTTGTAGCAGCTTCAAAAGCAGGGAATTCAAATACGCCAGCAGGGCCATTCCATACGATTGTTTTAGCACGCTTGATAGCATCTACAAATAATTTTGTAGATTCAGGACCAACATCAAGACCCATCCAACCAGCTGGAATTCCTGTTGCATCTGTAACAGATTTAGTTTGAGCGTCGGCAGCAAACTTATCTGCAGCCACATAATCTACAGGAAGAATAATTTTCTTGCCTTTTTCTTCTGCTTTTTTCATAAGGTCAGGAACAATTTTTGCACCTTCTTCATCAAAAAGAGAAGAACCAATTTCAGTGCCGCTAATCACCTTTTTAAAGGTAAAAGCCATACCGCCACCGATGATAATTTCATCTGCATTGTCTAGCAAATTATTAATCAACTGAATTTTATCAGCGACTTTTGCACCACCAAGAATGGCGAGGAATGGACGAGGAGGATTATTAAGAACTTGATCAAAAGCTTTTAATTCTTTATTCATCAAGAAACCAGCAGCACGTTCTTGCAATTGAACGCCAGTCATTGAAGAATGATCACGATGAGCTGTACCAAAAGCATCGTTAACATAAACATCTGCTAATTTGGTCAAAGAAGCACGGAATGCAGCCACTTTTTCTTTATCAGCCTTAATTTTATTTCCTTCTGCATCTTTTGCCTTACCTTCTTCTTCAATATGGAAGCGTAAATTCTCAAGAAGGATAATATTACCAGGTTTTGCAGCAGCACAAGCAGCTTCTACTTCTGGACCTACACAGTCAGAAAGGAATTGAACAGGAGAGCCAATAAGCTCTTCTAACTTTTTTGCCACAGGAGCAAGAGAGTATTTAGGAACAACTTGGCCATTAGGTCTCCCTAGATGGCTTGCTAAAACAACAGAAGCACCTTGATCTAAAGCATACTTAATTGTAGGAAGAGCTGCTTCAATACGCTTTGTATTGGTTATTTCTCCAGTGACTTTATCTTGTGGAACGTTAAAATCTACGCGAATAAAAACGCGTTTACCCTTAAGATTGAGATCTTCAATAGAAAGCTTAGCCATTTTGGTATTACCTTTGTTAAAGTGAAACTGAATGGCTTCAATTTAGAAAATTCATCGCTAGATAAAGAAAATTATTAGAAACAATACTCTTTTTTTAAATTAATTTTTCAAGTGACCCTTTTTATGGAGCTTTGATAACAAAATAGAACCCAATAGGATAATCATGCATAAAAAGAACATTTTCATTACTTTCCTTTTTTTTGCTTTTTCATGGGGTTGGAGCTATAGTACCGCTATAGATACCATATATCACGAATCATCCGACGCTTCTCTACCAGATACTATTTACGTCATCGAATCTTCAGCGAGATCAGAACTCTTGCCAATAGAGACAGATAAACCCATTTATACCACATACTTTCCTATAAACAAAGAGGTTAAAATAAAGGAAAGAATCTTTTTGTTTATTCACCCAGTTTCACTTTTCTATAGTTTAGATAATAAGGAGTTTTTGGGTTTTGTTACCATAGAAAAAGAAATGAATCGAATTATTTCTTTAATTTTTAAACCTCAAATTCTTTTTCAAGAATTATCGCTCTATGATGATGATTGGAGTGGTACAAATCCATATTATCCTAATTATGATAGGGAAGTTTCACTTCATCAAACTCAATTAAAAATAAATACAGGTTTAAGGATCTATAAGAGAAAACAGCAGGGGCCGTTCATTCAAGTCAATGGTGGTTTAGGGTTTGGCCATTGTAAATCCATTGACTCAGAACAAAACAAGAATAAGTTTTTATATGCTACTGGCTCCATGTCAAGCACTGTAGGAAGATCATGGAAAACAAATCATTTTGCCATTTTCCTAGATTTTGGTGTTGGCCTAAAACTTTCTTCCGTCGATTATGATGATAATGGGACTTTTGAAGATGTTTTCTTTGTAGAATTTGGGAACGATTTTTATATCGATATGAATTTTGGTATCGGATTTAATATCAATTAAAGATACCTCTAAAACATTTCATTTATTCAAAAGCGGCAAAAATCATTAATTCTTACCTTTTTTACATACACCCTTATGAAATTAAGCTAAAAAAACTTCAAACCCGTTTTATGATTTGATCATATTTTTGCTCTGCACTTTTGCCAAAACAAACCACATCGTCTTCTGGTGAAATAAAAGAAGCAAACGATTCTACTGCACGTCCAGAATAAAAAAACCATTTTTTAGGCTTTGATAAAGAGTTCATATATGAAGAATCATATTTCTTAAAAACAGTGCGATATACAGGGAAATGGCGTATTTTCAATTGAAATTGAGAAGCGATAAAATCTAAATCAACCGCGGTTTCCTCTGCAGAAATCCAAGCTAAAACAGAAATAGGAAAAGTACCCGCATAACGAGATTGAAGGTTTTTCAAAAAAGAAAAGGCTCCTGATCCATCTCCTACTTCGGTTGCTTTAAGACCAAGTGTGGTAAGCGCTTTTGCTGTTCCTTCACCTACAACCCAAATGGGGCCATCAAAATTTTTTAGCTTCTCTTGAGCCAAAAAAACAGCTCTTGGACTTGCTAAAAACAAAGCCTCCACTCCACTCCAATCAAGTATTGTATTTAATGGTTCTACTTCTAAAGCAGGTAAGTGAAGTACTTCAAAACCTTGAGAATTTTGTTCTTTAACCCAATCAGAATCAGGCGTTTCGATTCTTGTATCCATGAGTAAAGTCAAAGTACTCCCCAAAAATCTAATAAGCGATGAGGGTCAATATTTTTAGGAAGAGGAATTTTAAGATCATTACATTTTCTTATAAATTCTTCACCAAAAAGCTCAAAATCAGATTCACTAAAAACGCTTGCTTTTTGAACAAAAACATCACGATAAAAATTCTTAGAAACAGGGTCGGATAAGTACGTATAAAAAGCAGAACCCGATTCTCCATTTGGAGCTAAAAAAGCCCCCATAGGAGCACGGCAACCGCCCCCTAAAAACGACATCCAAGCACGTTCCACTCGAGCAGCCTGTGCTGTAAAAGGGTCAGAGATGCGTTCTAAAACAGATATGATTTCTGCATTCTTTTTTAAGCACTGTAAACCCACAATCCCTTGACCAATCGCAGGCGTAAGAACATCAGGAGAAAACGTTTCAGAAACAACATCAAGTAAACCTAATCGTTCAAGCCCCGCAGCGCCTAAGAGAATTGCATCCAACTCATTATTTTCCACCTTAGCTATTCTTGAAGCAAGATTCCCTCTTAAATCCACAAAGGATAAATCAGGCCTTTGTTCTCTTAACTGCAAGATACGACGAGGAGAACCCGTACCTACTTTTGCTCCCTTAGGGAGAGTTGCTAAAGTATGATTTTTTGCAATCAAAACATCATGAGGATTAGCACGTTTTAAAAATCCTGCAAGAGTTAAACGGGAGTCCATTTCTGAAGGAACATCTTTTAAAGAATGAACGGCAACGTCAATCTCTCCATCTATAAGAGCTTGTTCAAGCTCTTTCACAAAAACGCCAGTGCCACCAATGCTGACTAAAGAACGCACTCGATCTTTATCACCTTGAGTAACAATCGGTTTAATTTCAATTTGAATATCTGGAAAAAATAATTCTAACGCCGTTGCTGTAAGCTTTGTTTGTGCCATCGCGAGCGGGCTTTGACGTGTTCCTAAACGAATGATTGATTTATTCATCCAGATCTTTTCCATATTTAAACGAAGTTAAGGAATATATTTTTTCTAATAGCAACTGACTTTCTAAGCCCATCCCAGCGACACTTAAGGATTTGAGTGATTCAAAAGGGATATGCAATATTTTTTTTCTTAGTTCTTCTTCAAAACGTTCTAAATGAGCGTATTCTTCTTCAGAAACCTTTTTTTTCCACTTATTAAGTACAAAAACGCCTATTTTTTCGTGATATTCCTGCATTTGAACAAAAAGAGGGGTTAAGCTGTGAGAATAAAACCACTCTGTAAAATCCATTGCCGCCTCTTCAATAAATAAACGAGCCCTTTCTGAAGCTTGCTTACGAAGAGATCTATTTTTCTCTACAATTTCTTTTAAATCATCTATACAAAACACACGAATACCATCAAGATCTCCCACTTCAGGATCGACATTTCGAGGAGAAGCGATATCCACAATGAGCAAATCATGTTTTGAAAGTGAAGCCAAATCCTTCTTTTTCAAGATAAATTCTTGAGAACGAACAGCAGTAATGAGAACATCTATATTTCTTATTTCTTGTGTTAGGGCACCTATTTCAAAGGCATCCCCTCCAAATCGAGAGGCAAATTGCTTCGCTTTTTCAAAAGTCCTATTAAAGAATGAAAAGGAAGAAACCTCAGCTGCAGAAAGAGCGGTTGCTGCTAACAAACCCATTTCTCCAAGCCCTAAAATACCAATCCGAGTATTTTCTAAACGCCCTAATTCATGTTCTATTAATTGAACAGCGGCATGAGCAATAGAAACGGTTCCATCACCAATACCCGTATTTTCACGAACCTGTTTACCAACAAAAAGAGCCGTTTGAAACAAATGGTTTAAAAGTGTTCCTGTAAAACCTGCCTCTTGAGCCTTCAAAAAAGCCGATCGAACTTGAGCTAAGATTTGATTTTCACCTAAAACAAGGCTATCAATAGAAGAAACCACGGTATAAAGATGATTTACAGCCTCAAGATGGGTTAAATAAAAACAGTAAGGAACGACTTCTGAAAGATCTTGCTTACTAAATTCAGCCCACCAATTCAATAAAGTATCCCGAAGCATTTCAGGATAAAGGGTTGCCACATAAATTTCAGCCCGATTACATGTCGCAAGCACTACAGCCTCAGAAACACCAGGTAATCCTAATAAGCTGCTTAAGGCTTCCTCAGAATTCTGCAAAGCACGGCTTAAATTATCTCGAATATCAATTGGGCAGGTCTTATAACTTACGCCAAGAACAACACAATGATTTTTTTCCTTGTTTTTAATCATAATCTCAAGTTCTAAACTAGAAAAATTATACCAATTTTTCTCATATTATATATATTTGGGTATATTTTGGTTATAGTTCTTCTATTGGAGTTACCTGTATGAAGCGAATTTTTTTAGTCATGTTATTATCGTTTGCTGCATTAACCTTTGCAAACGATTACTCTATTTCAAATTTTTCAGCAGAAGATGTTGGTACACCTGATTCATATATTCAAGCTGAATTTGGTGGCGAATTAAAAACGGCAAGCCCAAACGCTGTTCTTGACATACAAAAAGGTCGCTTATTTATTCGTCAAAAATTTGAAGATCCATTTGGAGAAGAAGAAACCGTTTATCAAATCTACCAAGGTCGTGCTGGTGATATTTCATCATTAACAGCATTACAACCTCCACCAAGCGTTAGCTACGCCAAACTTGTTAATCTTAAGCTTTACTCCTCTTCATCAGCCGATGCGGCTCAAGATATTGAAAAAGTCTACTTTGATGGTAAATCTGTTTATGTAGAAGGTGCTTCAACAGCCTTTGTTTCTGTGAATGGTTCCATGGTGGAATTAAAGCCTCAATCTGCAGAAGCTGCGCCTGTGGCTGCACCAGCAGCACCAGCTGCACCAATAGCAGCTGCCGCTTCATCTGATTACGATGATTATGGTTACGAAGATGAAGAAGAGGTAGCTCCAGCACCACCAGTTACAGAAGAACCTATTGCAGAAGCTAAACCAATTGTTCCTCCAAAATTAATCGAAGACGATGAAGAATGCGAAGAAGACGATCCAGATTGTGAAGAAGAGTATGTCGAATGCGATGAAGATGATCCAGATTGTGAAGAAGAAGAAGAATATGATGTCGCAGGAGACATAAGTACAACAAATGCCGATGCAGATGCAATGGATTATGCTGCTTCTAGTGCTGCTAGCGATGTTAAAGATCGTTTTGGTATTGCTGATGAAGTCCGTTTCTGGAGTGGTGTTGCTCTTGCTGCTGTAGCTGCTGGTAGTGCTGTTGCAGGCATTCTTCAGCACATGGAAGCGAACAAAGCTAGCGATGCATATGACAAATTATCAGGTCTTAAAAATTCATTTATGTCACAAATTAAGACTCAATGTAAAGCTCTCGAAGTCGAAGACCAAGGCAAATGTGAGACAGCAATGATTTGGGATTTATCAAATAATGGTATCACCGTCAATGGCAATACATACACCTTAAACACACTAAATAGCCGTATTGATACCAATAAGAAAACAATGGATTCCTATACTCTATTTAGAAATGTTTGGTTTGGAGTTACAGCTGTTTCATTAACAGCCTCCATTGTTCTCTTTGTATGGTAATTTACCCAGGCCAACTTTCTGTTATTGAAGTGGGTTTTGATTGCATCATAGGAACACTTCCCTTTGAGCGAGAAAACCCACAACCTATTTTTTTAACCATCTCTATTCATCTCGATTTTTCCCTTGCTGCAGAAAACGATGACTTAAGTCATTCCGTTGATTATTCATCTTTAATAGAAAACGTTAAGAGTTTTATTCTACTATCTCAATTTCAATTACTAGAAACCCTAGTTTATCGAACAGCTCTTTTTATTCTAGAAAAGCATCCATCTATACTTTCTACTGAAGTAAAAGTGGTAAAGCCTAAAGCCATTCCTAATGCAGTCGGCGCCAGTGCTTCTATTCGTATCGATGCTTCTTCAAAAAAATAATCAGCTTTATATTTTTTCTGCTATTTCAATAACCTGTATTGAAAAGCTTCCGCAAGATCTAATTTTTCCACATTCTTAGAACTCCTTAAATCAGCAATGGTTCTAGCCACTTTTAAAACACGATAATACCCTCTTGCACTAAGACACATTTTTTCTGCTGCTGTAATTGCAAAATGTTCTGCCTCTGAATCCATCTTTGCTTCTTCTCTCGTTTGTAAGCTTGTCATTTCAGAATTATAAAGAATTTTACTGTTCTTAAACCGATCCTCTTGAAACGTTCTCGCCACCTTTACTCGCTTTTTAATAGTCGCAGATGACTCTAACCCTGAAGTAGACTTTAATCGCGTAATATCCATTGCAGGAACACTAATTTGTAAATCAATGCGATCTAAAAGCGGGCCTGAAATTTTAGACCAATACCGAACTTTCATATCGGGAAGACAAGTGCACTCTTTTTTTAGATCCATAGAATAACCGCATGGACAAGGATTCATTGCAGCCCCCATCATAAAACGAGCAGGCCATTCAATAGAGCCAGAAGCTCTATGAATGCATACAGAGCCTTCTTCCATTGGCTCTCGTAATGCTTCTAAAACCTGACGATTAAATTCAGGAAGTTCATCTAGAAACAGAACCCCATTATGAGCTAAGCTCACTTCTCCTGGTAATAATTGATGACCACCTCCGACTAATGAAACCATAGTCGAAGAATGATGAGGAGATCGAAAAGGACGTTCTGCAATAAAGGAAAAATTTTGAGAATGAATGGATTTTGCACAAGAATGAATGCGCGTACTTTCAATAATTTCATCTTCAGTCATTTCGGGAAGGATACTTGGCAAACACTTCGCGCAAAGAGTTTTTCCAGAACCAGGAGACCCAACTAATAAAAAATTATGATTCCCTGAAGCCGCAATTTCTAAAGCTCTTTTAACACCTTCCATCCCGATAATATTTTTAAAATCAGGATAAGAGGGGTGATTCTTTTTCAAATGAGATGAAAAGCCTTGAGAGCGTATTAAAAGAGAAGAACAATCTTTTTTTAATTCCTCAATACACTCTAATAAACTCGATACGCCTAAAACATTTAAGCCTTCGACTAAAGAAGCTTCTTGAATATTATCTTTGGGAACGACTAAGACTGAATCTTTTTCTTCTACTAAACTCATCGCTACAGAAAGCACTCCTCGGACTGGTTTTAATAAACCATCCAAGGAAAGCTCCCCAAGGAATACGAAACGATCGATTTGATTGACTTCAAATTCACCACTCGCTAACAACATACCTATAGCCAAAGGTAAATCCAGGGAACTCCCCTCCTTACGAAGGTCTGCTGGTGATAAATTGACCGTCGTACGGGTTCCTGTCACACTATAACCAGAAGCGCGGACAGCAGAAACCACACGTTCCCTGGATTCTCTTACAGCACTATCTGGTAAGCCCACCAATGTAAACCCCGGAAGACCTAATGAAGAGTCTACTTCCACACTCACAGGAATAGCGTGAATACCAGAAAGGCAATAAGATCTGATTCTTTGAAACATTTTGTTTTACGCTGAAATAGCTTCTTGATATTTTTCTAAAACGCAGTTCTCAATATGCTCTCGACACTGCCTTGTTACAGGATGATAAATTGTTCGGAAATCCTCTCCTTTATAAAAAGGATCATTAGGATAACTTACAAAAAGACCATTTACACCATCCATCACGCGTAAATTGGTGAGCTGCAATTGATCATTTAAGACAACAGAAGCAATCGCTTTTGTTTTTCCTAAAGTGGGCCCTTCTTTGAAAGGAAAGACGTTTACATTCGTGACAGCTAAACAATCAAACTGAACAACTTGATGCGGTTCTGATTCTTTCACGATCATCATTTCTTTTTTTTCTGCTTTAGTCTTAGCCATATTTTTCTCCTATGTTAATACGACAATTTTAAGAGAGCAAAATGAATGCCAAAAGCAAATTGTTCTTTTTAAGAAGGAAAAGAAGTTTTTTAAAGACTTTTCATTTGATTAACTGATTAATGAAGTGATTAATCGCTATATTTAGAACATGATTCTTCGTCCTAATATGAATTGGTTTGCAAATCAGCATGGGGAACTTCCTTCTGTTCAAGTTTACGTTCAACATGATGAAGAAGCGATCCAAGTCCGTTTTAATGTAGAAGAGCCTCTTACCTGTTATAGAGCTGAAGTTCAGGGCGATGGCGGGCGATGCTACGAAGATAGTTGTGTAGAAGTTTTTATTAAAGCTCTAGACAACCCTAATGAGTATTTTAATTTTGAATTTAATAGCAAAGCTTTTTGCCTTGCTGCGAAAGGCCCTTCGAGATCGGAACGCGTCCCTTTTGATTCCTCTCTTTATTCAAAAATTCACCGAGTTATGATTTACCCTCAGATTCAAGGAGACTTTATTTATTGGGCGCTAAAAGTAAAGATTCCTTTCTCTATTTTAGGGAAATCTAAAGACTCTGTTTCTAAAATAGAAGGCAATATCTATAAATGCGCTGATTTAGCCGATAAGCCTCATTATTTAAGCCTCTACCCCGTGGATACAGAAAAGCCGGATTTTCATCGTCCTGAATTTTTCCGTTCCTTGTAAGCACTCTTCCTTTATTATGAGAAATATTTTTTCCGAACTTGGTAAAAGCGATTCTGAGATTAAACATAAACTAGATACCGCTTTTCAATCTCTATTTTATGGCAATACGAGCACTCAAAAAATTTACTTCGAAACATCAAATGATCTCGCTTATATTGTAGATATTGGGCATAATGATATTCGTTCCGAGGGAATGAGCTATGGTATGTTTGTCACCGCTCTTTTAGATAAACAAGATGAATTTGAAAAGTTATGGAATTTTTCTAAACTCTACATGCAACATGCCAGTGGTGAAGCCAAATCTTATTTTTCTTGGCAAGTTTCCACAGCCGACTTTTCCATGATGGATCCAGGAGCCGCTCCCGATGGAGAGGAATATATTGCCGCTGCTTTATTGATTGCCGCCAGACGCTTTAATCGTAAAGATTATCAAGACGAAGCCATCTCTTTAATAAACGCCATGGCTCATAAAGAGGCTTCCTCTGAAATAGAACCTATGATTGATAGAAAGCATGGCATTGTTCGATTTTCTCCAGTGACTGGAAATGATTTTACAGACCCGAGTTATCATACTCTCGCCTTCTATCAATGGTTTGCAGAAGCAACCGATCGCTCCTTTTGGGAATCTGTTTTGAATAAGAGTCGTCTTTATTTAAAGTCTGCTCAAAATTCTATTTCTGGATTATATCCTGATTATTCTGAGTTTGATGGGACTCCTAAAAAGACAGCTTGGCACCCCGTGAGCCATTGTTTTAGTGGCGATGCTTGGCGTGTGATTATGAATATAGCGATAGATTATGCGTTAAATAAGCACGATCCATCTCAACAGGAAAGCATCCTTAAAACGCTCTCTTTTTTCGAAGAGAGAAGGCCTTATTTAGCAGACTATAGTATTGATGGTGGGCTATTTCCAACTCCACCAAGAGAGGCGACTGTTGGCCTTATTTCCATGAACGCCGCAGCAACGATTGCTCTGCCTCCTCACCACCCCTATATTTCACGTTTTGCTACTGATTTATGGAATACAGCGCCCCCTACTGGAACATGGCGCTATTATGATGGCTTGCTTTATATGATAGGGTTACTCGCTTGTTCTGGAAAAATTGAATACTAAAAATTTTTTAATCAAAGGAGTTATATGATTCGTTCCATTCTATGCATCTCTCTTTTACTTTTACTTTCTTCTTGTGAAGGGCCTCGTCAAGAAACCTTTCATGCGAATGGAAAAGTGAAAAGCACCGTTCCTCTTGTGAATGAAAAGAAACACGGAGTTGAAAAAACATTCTACTCTAATGGAAACATACAATCCGAAGTGACTTATAACAACGGCTTAAAAGAAGGGGCTGCGACAGAGTATTATGAAGACAGCACCGTACAAGCAAAATACACGCATGTAGCAAATTATATTGAAGGCGAAATGACTCGTTTTCATCCTAATGGACAACTTGCTTTTCAAGGCACCTATTCAAAAAATAAACTCATTGCATTTCCAAAAGAATT
>JAAYXQ010000305.1 GCA_012515825.1 Fibrobacter sp. | reverse complement strand
TTACCTTCCGAATTGACCAGTGGTAAAATTGGTCAGATTGCCGTCGTCAATAAGGATGGAGAAGTGACCGAGTACAATGGATCCAATGGGGAAGAGATGAAGGGATTCTACCGATCGACCGATACGGGAGATCGACTGCCATTCCTCAATGTCCCCAATGTGAATCCTTATCTGAGTCCGGTCGGCAAAGTGGAGATTGATGATTACGCCAGCAAGGGATACAATCTGGAACAGACAGAAGGCTGGCCTCAAAATTAAGATATGATTGTTGAATTCTTCAAGAATAAAATATAAAAAATGAATAGCGCTATATCCAAATATTGGTTCCTTATTCCGGCCATCGTCGTATTGGTTGGGTTGTTTTCGTGCGAGGAGGATTTGCCTGTCAATATAGAATCTGACGATGGAGTCCAGTTGATGTCCATCAAAATAGTCAATGCCGGAGGGGATGGCGGTCAGGTAGTACAAGGAGTAGTCGATGAAGTGAACAAGACCGTTTCTTTTCCCAGGCTGGATACGTTGACGGATTTCTCCAACCTGCGTTTTGAAGCGGAAATGTCACCAGGTGCCACGCTCGACCAGGAATCGTATGACGTGGGATTGGAAGATGGTCAGGCCGAAAAAACTATGGTAATCAAGGTGGTGAACAATAAGCGATTCCGGGAATACCTCGTCACGATTCGATTGTTGGTACCGGTATACGGGGCTGATTTCAACGAACCGGAGATTTACGACAACACCAACAACGACCTGGGGAATCCGGTGTATCCCACCTTTGTATCGCTGCTGACGAGGGGAACTGGATTTGACGGAGAACACGTACTCATCGTGACCCGGGCTGAGGGTGGATCCCATCTGCTGAGTGTCGATGATTTGCGCCAAAACAAGGTGGAACCCATTCCGCTCAATATGACCGGTGTGGCCGGTGGTACCTTTCCCATCAACGTGGGCGCTCAGGTGAACGGCCATACCTACATCGCCAGTTTGTCCGGCAGCCACGCTTCGCCTTTCCGCATTTACCATTGGACCGATCCTTCAGCTGAGCCCGAAGTAGTGGCAGATATACTAACCGGCGACATCCCCGACGTAGGAAGCCGACATGGGGATAATATGTCGGTGAACCTGGACGAGGATGGGAATGGATATATGTATTTTGGGGACAACGCGGTAACCACTATTCTGAGACTTACGGTCACGGGTTATACCACGATTTCGGATCCGGTGGTTTTGGCCAACGCACCAGGTTCGTCATTTGTAATGTCGTTTAATCAGATCGGTCAGTCCAGCAATTATTTATTTACTGGATATGAAGCACCCTTGCGGGTTGCCAACGAATCCGGCGTGATCTCCTACCAGTTGAACAACGACGCCATTCCGCTGAGAAGTAGCGATGCCCGGATTGTGAATTTCAATGGTGAAAGATACCTGATCACGACGACAGCCGCGAGAAGCGGCTCCGACGCGGTGGTGATGTACATATACGATATCACCAAGGGCAGTGATGCGGTCGAGGCTCTGAAGCTTTTCAACGAACGCGCGGACAAATCAGCCGTATTCCAGTATTCGCTGCTCGGTCCAACCAATGCAGCTCCCGGAACTCAGACGGGGTGGCATATCACCAAAGATGTTGAAGGGAAGGATGAAACGCTGACGATATATGCTGCCTCT
>JAAYXQ010000238.1 GCA_012515825.1 Fibrobacter sp. | reverse complement strand
TTTATTATTAAGCGAAATAGAAAGAAAAACCCTACTACCTAAAAATAGCTTTCAATGTATCTACTTCTGAAGGATTTATTTCTCGAATTGGAGAAAGCTCACCATCACTCCACTCTTTAAATATGCCTCCAGCACTAGGCACTGCACTTAAAAATACTGGCAACTGTTCAAAAAATGATATCGTCACAGAAGAACGGTCTAATGGTAAATCATGCACAGCAATAGACCCAGAACCTTCGCTTAACAAAGTCACCTTTTTTACCGCAGGTAAGCTAAAGAAGCTCTGCATTTCAAGTAACGATGCCTCTTGTCTTGTATGAGCAAAAGCTTTTATTTTTTCAAGCTCTGATTCCATATTATTGATTTGCCAAGAATTTAACCAACGATCTTGATCTCTTGGGATTTCAGCTTCAATCGCTGACATTAATGTTTGAATCCGTTCATCTAAACGACTTGCTTCAAAATTCATCGACAACAACGTGGTGTATCGATTAATAAACGCCGCTTTAAAAGAATTATTTTCTAAAAGCTTACGTAATAAAAGTGTGTGCTCTGGCCCATTTGGCCAATCTGGGCCATTCTCTTCAGTGACAAATTCAAAAATATTATAAGTATACTGCGATTCTACATAAGGGTAATCCCAACCAAAATCCTGATCATATAAAAACCATTTCCAAGGAGTGATAGGGTTTGTGTTGCGCCATTTCTTTAGGTTATTCCCAGGCCAGTCACGATTGTTATTAAAGATTTCGGTATGTACATAATTCAAATAATTATTCACATCCATTAATGTTGAGACAAATTGATAATTCTCATTTGAGACCACTCCATTTGCCTGAATCCAATCCATCATTTCGGTATAACCCACAGACGATCCAGAGCTCGCTTCGTTATTTGCTTTTAATAAATCAATCGCATTTGGATCTAAACCATAATTAGTTTCAAAATAATACTCATTAGAACGTTCTCGAATATTATGGATACCAAAATACTCTCCATTATAAAAAACGACTGAAGCACGCCCTTTTTGATAATCAACTCCTAAACCCCTGCTTATTGAACTTGAAAGCATATCTCGAATGTAATCAAGGCCAAAACTACTACCATTGTTTCTTAATAAGAACACCTTAAACTCCGTTAGATTCGGGTGCTCAGGGAACAAAGGGTATTCTAGCTTGTTGTCGCCATATTTTTCTCTAAATACAATGGCCACTGATTTTTTGGGGTTCGAACGACTATAATTTCCAAAAATCTGATATCCTGCATTCATAGAAAAAGCAGGAGTCTGAGCATTCACTTCAATCAAATCCACGTGAATTGGAAGCTCTCGATCTTCCCAGAAATTAGCCCCATAATTTGGCATTTCAGGAGAAGCATTAGGCCCTAATTCATAAATTCCAGTATCTGGATCGAAAAAGGCTAACGGATCTCCAGTAATAAAAACAGTAGCCACAGTCGGTTGAGTTTCAAAAAGATAAGTTCTCGAAACGACTTCTCCAGTTAAAGCACCTGCTTTAAATAAAGCACAACGCAAAACCATAGAATGATCAATCGTCAAAGAGCCAGCAAAAAGCGGGCTTGTTTCCTTTGGAACAAAGCCACCTTGTTCACAACGAATCTCCTGACCTTCAGGAGCTGTAAACTCTACATTAAAAGGAGCGCTAAAAAAGCCTGATGGGGGTAATTCTAGTTTTCCTAATTTTTCAGTCCATATCGTTGATAGCACAGCGCCCTTAGGACTTGCATCTGCATAACCCCAGACACTTTCCCTTTTTGACCATGTTTTTTCTGGAGGTAATTCTGGGTAAGCTACTGAATCCAAAATGCCTTCTTGATTAATTAAATATAGGCTACCACCGTTCTTCTTTAACTTAAATGATGTATGGGCTTCACTTCCACTATTGTAAGCAATATAAGAAGTAAATTCAAATGAAAGCATTCTCATTTCATTGTATGTTGGAGAAAAGCGAGTTCCATAAATATTTTTCAAATCAGGGAAATTTGTATTCTGAGGCAACAAAATTCGATAGGTGGAATTAGAATCGCCCGTGCCTTTAATTGTCGAAAACCATCCTTTATAATCATCAATATCTGTTTGAGCAAGACGTACTTCTAATTCCATATTTTTAGGCAAATAACCAGTTAAAAGCAATTCGTTTGTTTTACTCAAATCAACAACATCTTCTGGATCACTCGTTAACGCTCCAACAAATACACATGTCGAATGCCAACCCAATTCTCCATCTTCTCCATGTTGCATTTGAGCTGAAAAGCGACGCCCCGTTTCTGTATTATAACAATAGTTTGTATACACAGGTTCAACAGTACTTGTTCCTGCAATTGGTGAATTGTCTATATCCGACCAGCCCCAACATCCACTCCCAATCATATTAATCGTATCAGAAGGATTCTGTGCATTAGGTCTATTTTTTTCTGAAAAGAATACAACCACGTAACTTTTTGGAGCCACGACAACATTTCCAAAAGTCCATATATTCCCTATTTCATGATTATCCACAAAAGAGTAACCTGACAAATTGACCGCAGTATCTGCAGGATTATATAATTCTACCCAGCCTGGATCATCTCCATCTGTATCTTTATAGAAACTATTTCTGCTGTCAATTTCAGTAATCTCAACTGGAGAATGACCTACATAGGTTAATGTTTTTTTCTCTTCTGGAATAATAGCCTTATCTTCAGGATCTGAAGAACATCCGAATAAGAAAATAAAACTTATTAGAACATACAGAAATCGATAATCTTTTTTTCGCATTTTATAAAAATACGTTTCTTATTAAAAATTTGATGTGATTTTCTGCATGTCTTATTGTGCTTTTTACACAGAGGGAATAAAGTTAGATCCAAAGCTAAAAGACAAAGACTCCCCTGGCGATACAATAAGTAAATCCCGATGATGATTTAAAACATCTGGTTCATGAGTCATTGGCTCAATCGCTATACTTTGCCTATCAGGAGGTGTATAGATCTGAATCATTTTATAATTCGAATCCTGCCAAATTTCTAAAGAATCGCCATTTTTAGGGTTGTGAAGAGTCGAAACGGCTTTTGATGTTAATGGATCTAATACAAAACAATCATTAATTTCTGTATTTTTTATTAACACTCTTTCTTGGAATCGCGTATCATTTTCATAATTCCCAGTTGGAATATCTTGATTATCTAAAAGCACCCTTTTTACTGAAGGTAACTTCATCTCTAACTCATCAATTCGAGTATTTAGAGAATAATAAGGGTGATAACCTTCAGAATATGGCATTGGAGTTACACCACGATTTGTGACTGTAGAAATCACTTGATATGAATTTCCAGAAAATCGAAACCGCGTTTCTGCCCTATATGGAAATGGAAACCCTTGATGACTACCTACATAATCATAAGCAAGTGTTAGTTCTGCAAAATCATTTTCCTCTTTAAAAGAAACAAAACGCCAAGGCTTGGTATGTAATAATCCATGTAAGGCATGCGGAGCCCAAGAAACATTATTATCAAGATAATAGGACTTTCCATTGAGTTGCCATTTAGCATTATTGGTTCTACCTGCAAAAGGAGAAAGTCGAACGCCTGCACTTGTATCCGCTTGGATTTTTCTAAAAACAGCCTCGTCCGTATAACCATACAAGAGATTGAGCATACCTGAAGCATTAGCTACTCGCCAAGCATTTAAACCTGCACCATGCCCAGAAAGAATTTCAAGTTCTGCTCCAGAAGAGCACTGAATCACAAAACGTTCTATTGCCCCTAAAGGGCGTGATAATAATTGGAATTTTGACATGCACTAAAAATAGGAATTTTTTTCATGAAGTCGAATTCTATATAGTCAATCTTGACGTAAAGTGTTTTTTTTCATTACTTCTCAGTAATACTATTATTGATTGAAATAACTGTTATCTCTTCACTTGGTTGACTTTATTTCGTTTTTTTCATGAATAACACCATTGTTGACGGAAATGGTTTTTTCATTTGATCTCAATAAATACCTATGGTTGACGGGAATGGTATTATCTCTTCGCTCGGGTTGTGTGCTA
>JAAYXQ010000237.1 GCA_012515825.1 Fibrobacter sp. | reverse complement strand
CATTTTCTGTTTTAATTTGTGAAATGGAAACATCTGGAATCCCTTGAGATAGGAGGGTTTCAAGCAATTGCTCTTGTTCTTTGAGGTCTTTGCCATAAAATTTATTTCTTAAGAAAGAAGCAAATTTACCTTCTAATGTTAAAGAATCCTTAAATTCGCTTTCTCCATTAGCTTTGATAAATAATTGATGATGAATATAAACTTTATGCTCCTGATCATCTTCAAGAACAGGTGTCGTTGTTACATGACTTTTTTCACCATCAATAATTAAAGCCACTTTCCCTTCCATGTCTAGAGGAATCGGGCGGTTATTGCCAAACTTATCCGTTGGATCTACCCACATTTCTGGGTATTTATCTCCTGCGGGGATGTGTAAAATCATATGATTAAATTGTTGTATAGTTGGTAATTTTTCAAAGCCCATTTCTGTTAAATGGATGGCAACTAAATGACTTGGAACACCAATGACATCTAGCATTTCTTTTAAAAGTAAGCTTTGATCTTTACAATCACCACGACGTTCTTTTAATGTTACTTCAGCGGTTTGTGGAATTAAAGAATGCCCTCCAAAGGCGACTTCACGATAGCGGATATTTTCGCGTACAAATTGAATGATCGCGTGTACAGCTTCTTGTCCTAAACGGCTTCCTTTGACTTCAAATGCTTTTTCGCGAACGGAGACAGCACTCTTAAATTGATGACGAATCATGTTTTCATAATCTTCGCCTACATTTTTCCATTCTTGCTTACCAGTGATAAGAATACCCGCACCAAAATCTCTATAGACAGGCATATAAAGTTCCTTACGAATGACGACAGGCTCTTCTATTTTCCATTCTCTAGCGTCAGGATAATCTATTCTTTGAAGAGGACCATATTCTTCAGTGACGAATTTAGATGTGTCTGCATAGATTTTAAATGAAGTTTGAGCGACTGGGATATCTTTACTAGACATGTAATCAGTGTAAGGAATAATGCCTTTATTTTCAAGACTCATTCTTGATACTTGAAGGTAAATATAATCACCTGGTTCTAACGGAGGTAAAGGAAAATGAGCCGTTTGAGATTCGTTATCACCTCCTATTTCTGTGGCATAAGTGATATAGGCATTTTGTAAAGTAGCTGTATGTTTTAAGGTCATTGTTGAATCATATACTTCTAGAGCGTTCAAGAATAGTCGATCAAAACCAGGAAGAAATTCAAAAGAAAATTCTTGATAAATTGCTGTCCCTTTACGGTTAAGAATTTCCATGAACATTTCTTCTGTTCTAACCCATGGATTTCCCTTTTCTACTTTTAAAAGTTCTCTGTTGTAGTGGATAACGGCAGGGAAATCAGCATTTCTCGCTTTTTCGGCGACGTTTTTATTAATAAGAGCTTTTAAATTTTTTGAACGAGCTTCAATGGGATTAATCATCTTTTGTAATGTTCTATTGTCAGCTTTACCTAAGAAGGCTTTGGTTGCAGAAAGGAAACTTTTTGCTTCTTCGTTATCGCTTTTTAGTTGAACTGCTTTAGTTAAGCTTTTTTCAGCTTGTCTAAAATTTTTAAGATAAAATTGTGTTTTTCCGCGTTCTGTCCAAATGCGAGTGTCATTTTTGTCTTTTTGAATCACTTCTTCGCTAATCGCGAGAGCTTCATCATAACGTT
>JAAYXQ010000296.1 GCA_012515825.1 Fibrobacter sp. | reverse complement strand
GATGAGTTTTTTGACCCATGGTTTACTCCTTATCTGTATCGTTAGCGACGATAACGGTCAAGTGGGATGTTGGTTTTTCAATACGGAACGCACGGCCTTGTGAACGAGGACGAATACGTTTCATAATTGTAGCACCATCAGCTGAGATACTTTTGATTTTCAAATCTTCGGCATTCACAGGTGTTGGTGATTTTTGCTTGAAATTTGCAACTGCAGATTTCAATGCATTTTCAACAATTACTGCACCTTTCTTTTGAGAATGAAGAATCGAAAGCATGGCAAAGGCTTCATCAACAGACTTGCCACGCATTAAATCAACAACTTGACGAAGTTTGCGTACACCGTAGCGTACGTTCTTTACTTTTGCTGTAGCTTGCATTATTTCCTTCCTCCGGCCTTTTCGTCTTTACGATGACCGCGGAACAAACGGGTAGGAGCAAATTCACCTAGTTTGTGGCCAACCATGTTTTCGGTGACATAAACTGGTAAGAACTGCTTTCCGTTGTATACGGAGAAAGTAAGTCCAACCATATCAGGAATGATCGTAGAACGGCGGGACCAGGTTTTAATAGCCTGTTTACGCTCAGAACTAGCCATCGCTTGAGCTTTAATAAGTACGTGGGAATCAACAAACGCACCTTTTTTAAGGGATCTCGACATGAACTAGGCCCTCTTTTTCTGACGACGACGTACGATAAGCTTATCTGTACGTTTATTGTTACGTGTTTTGGCTCCCTTTGAGTTTTTACCCCAAGGAGAACATGGATGACGACCACCAGATGTACGTCCTTCACCACCACCAAGCGGATGGTCCACTGGATTCATAACGACACCGCGTACCGATGGACGCTTGCCAAGCCAGCGAGAACGACCAGCCGAACCAGAAGATTCGTTCATGTGATCAATATTTGAAACCTGACCAACAACAGCGAGGCATTCACCTAAAATTAAGCGAACTTCACCACTTGGGAGGCGAACTTGACAATGCTTACCATCTTTAGCTACAAGTTCTGCAGAAGCACCAGCTGAGCGAGCAATTTGAGCTCCTTTACCTGGCTTCATTTCAATATTATGAATCATGGTGTTTACTGGAATATCGCGAATAGGCAAAGCATTACCTACACGGAACTCAGCTGTGTCACCAGATTGGAGAACGTCACCCACTTTAATGTCATTAGGAGCAATAATGTAGCAACGTTTACCATTTTCGTATTTTACTAAAGCAATACGAGCGGTACGATTTGGATCATATTCAATGGTTTCAACAACACAAGGGATACCCTTGATATTGCGTTTAAAATCAATAATACGATAAAGTTTTTTGTGTCCACCGCCACGACGACGAGATGTTATTTCGCCAACATTGCTGCGACCAGAGCTACGTTTGATACCAGTAGTAAGAGGTTTGTACGGCTCAGAAGCTGTAATTTCTTTCTTATCACTGATTTGCTTGTAACGCAAAGTCGGGGTAAGTGGTCTATAAGATTTCAGACCCATGATCAGACTCCTTCAAATTCGGCAATTTTTTGCCCGGCTTTCAATGTAATGTAAGCCTTTTTCCAATTTGACTTTTT
>JAAYXQ010000236.1 GCA_012515825.1 Fibrobacter sp. | reverse complement strand
TGACCTTTGCCGATCGTCTTTTTCTTTCCCGTGTTGGCTCTGAATATATGAACGCGGCCTTAAGTGGTGGGATTACTCAAATGATGATCCTTACCTTTTTTACAGGAACGATCAGTTATGCCACCGCCCTTGTAGCTCAAAACCTCGGGGCAGAACGTGTTGAAAATTGTGCTAAAGTTTTAACTCAGGCTGGCGTTATTGCTTGTATTAGCGCGCCAATACTTTTATTAATTAAGCCTCTTGCGTATCAACTATGGTCTTTTGGAGAAATGGATCCCATTCAAGCAGAAGCTCAAAAAGTTTACTTTGACATATTAATTTATGGTAGTATTTTCAGCCTTCTACGCCATTCCTTTTCCTGTTTCTTTTCAGGAATCGGTGAAACTAAAATTGTAATGAAAGCAGCCTTTGCAGGTATGGTTGTTAATATCGCTTTGAACTATTTTCTGATTTATGGTATCGGGCCATTTCCAGAAATGGGAATTAGCGGAGCAGCTATTGGCACCATCATGGGCAATTTGGCTTCTCTTATCATTCTTGCTTTTGTTTACTTTAATAAAGACAATAACAACCGTTTTTTCACAAGACAGTCTTTTCAAATTCATCGAGAGTTATTTACTGAATTAATTCGCAAAGGCAGTGCATCTGGGCTTGAAATGTTTTTAAACACTCTAGCCTTTCAACTTTTAATTCTTTTATTTCATGGTCTCGGATCTACTGTTGCCACAGCGAGCACGATTATGTTTAACTGGGACATGGTTTCTTTTGTTCCTTTACTAGGCTTAGAAGTCGCTTCGATGAGCCTTGTAGGCCGCTATGTGGGAGCAAAAAATTATGAAGCCGCAGAACGAGCAACACGTTCTGCCGTTCTTCTTGGCTGGGGATACTCCATCATTGTTTTATTTGCCTTTGTTTTATTCCCTCACTATCTAGTCGATATGTTTAAGCCAGATGTTTTAACAGCCTCTTACGAAGAATCAAAAACGTTAGCCATATTTATGGTTCGACTGGCAGCAGTTTATGTTACTATAGAAGCAATTATGGTTGTTTATTCTGGGGCTTTAAGAGGTGCTGGAGATACCTTTTGGGTTATGTGTGTTATGGTTACCCTCAACTGGATCACAACAATCACACTTTGGCTCACCACCTATGTTTTCGATCTTGGGCCAAAAATTGGTTGGCTTTCAGTAGTTATTATTTTTATTTCTTTCCCAATTGTTTTATACTGGCGTTTTAAATCTGGGAAATGGAAAAAAGCGAAGATTTGAAAATCTCTACACAATAATTTGTATATTTTGTTTCATAATATTTAAGGGTACAGCAAATTCGAATTGATAGATATATGAAAAAGTTACTTTTATTTTTTTTCTCTTTACTCCTTTTGATTTCTTGCCGTTTAATGGAAATCGATGATTCCCATGTGCAAAATGTTGAATTAGGAGATTGTTACGAAAATAATAATCTATTAACATTTGAATCTTTTAATGAAGACTCTATCTATTATAAGGAAAATGCATGGGGATTTTACAAAATGGAAGTACCTATTTATTGGTATAACGACAGAGACGAAATCCAAGCTTATTCTGAAAAAAAAGATAATGTTTTAACAATTTTTTTAATGCGAAACAATACCTTTGAAATACCAAAAGAAAAATGCTTCCGACCATTGCTTTTAACGCTTATCAAGGTCGATGGAATTTCTAAAATAAAAGTTGATTCTCTAGAATATTCGATAGTTAAAGAACCAATAAATTAACGGCTTATTCTCTTTTCTATGTATTTAGAATTTAAGACTCGTAGCACTCCCATATAATCCATTCTAAATTCTAATAAATCACCCACCTTGTAATTCTTTGGATTATCTAATAAATCGATCACAAACATGTCAGAGCTTCCCCCGACTATTTTAAGGGATGAATCTAAAGGTGTTATATGAAGTTCATCTACATCAAGTAGACCAACATCTATAATAGCTCTATAAGTTGTTCGTCCTCTTAAATCGTGATCAAACTCCATTGCATGACCTTCTACATTCGTTCCCATTTCACCAGAAGGAATCATAGGTTTTTCAATTAGTTCAATAATTTCTGAATGCAATAAGAAAACATCTGTTTTCATGTTTTTTAAGGACGTATTATTATACACATCCGTTCCTAAAAACAATGATTCTCCTACCCTGAAATGATTTACACCTTTAGGAAGTAGCCCTTCAAAAATAAGAGGAATCGTAACTGAAGAGCCACCAGATACATATTCAATTCTTTGATCAAATTTAGCCTCTATTAATTGTTCATATAAACATAGTTGGATCAGCTTATCTTGATTAGGGAGGACCCCATAAAGACATGATAGATTGGTGCCAATACCCACCACTTGAATGTGAGGCAGTTTGAAAACCTGATCAAAGAATGACACAAAATTTTCATGCATAATCCCTTCACGTAGCTCTCCGAGCTCGATCATGATAATAATTTTGTGTGTTTTTTGATTTTTTGCAGCCTCTGCTGACAAGAGCTTTATCGTTTCAATTTCTGTATTCATACTAATATCAGCATATTGAACGACACTCTTTATTACTCTTTTGGCAGGAGGTCTAATATAAATGGTCTCTATTTGAGGTTGAATTTGTTTTATTGCTTTTAAATTTGATATTCTTGAATCACAAATTTGCTGTATAGGATTTTTTAAAAGCTCTTCTAAATACTCTCTATTTCCACATAGTAATTTCGAGACAATTGACCATTGAATATCCTTTTTCTTAAAAAGAGTATTCA
>JAAYXQ010000235.1 GCA_012515825.1 Fibrobacter sp. | reverse complement strand
CCAAAAGGCTTGACTAAGTAATCATCCGCTCCAGAATCAAGTCCCTTGACTTTGTCTAATTCAGTTGTCCTGGCGGTGACAAAGATGACAGGAATTGATTTAGTCGCTGGATTTTTCCTGATTTTACTCAGAATAGAAAGGCCATCTTCATTAGGGAGCATAATATCTAAAATAATCAGATCTGGTTTTTGCATTGAAATTGCTTTAAAAAATGCTACAGGTTCTCCAAAAGCCATCACGCTATAACCTGCTCCAGTCAATGCGTAGGTTTCCATTTCTCGAATTTCAGAATCATCTTCCACTAAAAATACTTTCATTATTTTCCTTTCAAGTCATCATCATGTCCAATATAGCCACAGCCATTACGCTCTCCAGTTATAGAGAATATGACCCATTTAGCAACATTCACTGCATGATCTCCTATACGTTCAAAATACTTCGCTATCATTAATATATCAATTATTTTTTCTCCATTTTCCATGTTTTCACGAATTGCAGCAATCAGATTCCGCCGAACGGAATCAAATAAATTATCTACCACATCATCATATTCGCAAACGGCTTTTGCAAGCTCCAAATCTTTCTTTACAAAGGCATCCACGCTTTCTGTAACCATTTTTCGAGTAGCATCAGCCATTAAAGGGATATATTTTAATTCTAAGCCTTTTTGAGAGTCTGCAGGAAAAGTCAGTACTATTTCTGAAATATCTGCACATTGATCCCCAATGCGTTCAAGATCTGAAACCATTTTTAAAACGGCTGAAATTAATCGCAAATCCTTTGCTACTGGTTGCTGACTAAGCAAAAGTTTTAAACAAAGTGTTTCTATTTCTTTCATTTTTTGATCAATTTCTCGATCAAACTCAATGTTTTTTTCGGCAATTTCACGATTTTCATGAACTAAGGCGTCAATGGCGTGTTCTAAGGCTTCTTCGACTAAAGCCCCCATCTCCGTAACCCCTTGATTAAGAGTTTCTAATTGGATTTCAAAACGAGCTCTCATTATCCAAACCTCCCTGTAATATAATCTTCTGTTCGTTTGTCTTTTGGAATAGAAAAAAGCGTTTCTGTCTCATTAAATTCAATCATTTCGCCTAAAAGGAAAAAGGCCGTTTTATCTGAGATTCGAGTGGCTTGTTGCATATTATGCGTCACAATCACAATCGTATATTTTTTCTTCAATTCTAATACTAAGTCTTCTATTTTAGCCGTAGAAATTGGGTCTAAGGCACTCGTAGGTTCATCCATTAATAAGATTTCTGGTTCTACAGCCAAAGCTCTTGCGACACATAAACGCTGCTGCTGTCCACCCGATAAACTTAATGCATTTTTCTTTAGTCGGTCTTTTAATTCATCCCAGATTGCTGCATTTTTCAAAGAAGTTTCTACGATTTCATCTAACTTGACTTTGGAGCGAATGCCGTGAGTCTTTGGTCCATAAGCCACATTATCATAAATACTCATCGGGAAAGGATTTGGCTTTTGAAACACCATTCCTACCCTTTTGCGTAATGCATTCACATCTATTTTACCGTATATATTTTGCCCATCCAGTAAAATTTCACCTTCTATACGACAGCCTTCTATTAAATCGTTCATTCGATTGAGCGATTTTAATAAGGTTGATTTACCACAACCAGAGGGCCCAATAAACGCTGTGATTTCATTCTTTTCGATGTCTAAATTCACATTTTTTAACGCTTGAAACTGCGTGTAAAAAAGATTCATGTTTTTAATATTAATTTTTGCTGTCATGATTTTTTCTCTATTTTTTTTGCCATCATTGTGGAGAGAGTATTTATTAATAGAACAATTCCTAAAAGCATTACGGCTGTAGCGTATGCTTGGTCTGTATGTAAACCCTCTTTCGATAAGGCATACATGTGTACAGAAAGAGTTCTGCCAGAGGAGAATAAGTTTTTGGGAAGCTCCGCGACAGTACCTGCGGTATATATCAAAGCGGCTGTTTCTCCCACAATTCGACCTATGGATAAAATAATTCCTGCTAAAATACCTGGTATTGCCGAAGGTAAAACGATTCTAAAAACAGTCCTTAATTTACCCGCGCCTAAACCAAAACTTCCTTCACGAAAAGTATCGGGAACCGCCTTCAAGGCTTCTTCCGTAGTCCGCATCATTAAAGGTAAAATCATAATCGCTACTGTGAAAATACCCGCTAGTAGAGAATACCCCATTTTTAATGTGGTTACAAAAAATAGCATACCAAACAAGCCATAAACAATCGAAGGGATTCCAGCTAATGTTTCTGCCGTAATACGAATTGCTCCGACCATTTTATTTCCTCGCTTGGCGTATTCCACTAAATAGATGGCTGAAAAAATGCCAAATGGAGCCGCTATTAAAAGAGCTCCTATGACCATAATAATTG
>JAAYXQ010000234.1 GCA_012515825.1 Fibrobacter sp. | reverse complement strand
TAGCGACATAGTCCAAGAAAAATAAAGGACGAGCGCCTTGAACGAGAATATCATCACAGCAGTGATTTACAATATCTTGCCCAGGTAAATCATGAGACCCAAGTTCAATATGCACTTTTAATTTTGTACCAACACCATCTACTGAACTTACTAAAACTGGATCTTTTAAATTCAAGTGATTTAAGGAAAATAGACCACCAAAATTACCTACATCTCCAAGCACACCTGCATTAAAGGTAGAACGGACTGATTTTTTAACACCAACCATCGCTTCATCAGCGCGCGCTAAAGATACACCTGCATCTGCGTAATTCATTTATTCCTCATTCAACTGTTTTTTACTTTCTTTTTCATCAATATTACGAAGCGCATCCAATATTAGACTAGTCGTATCTGAAGCCTGACAAATATTCACAATGTCTGGCATTAAATGCGTATCTAACTTAAATAACGTGGAATCGCCCCAAGACAACATTTTTTCGAGAGCATCTGGCCCTGTCAACTTACCGCTTTTAGCACAGCATATACGCCCTTCTTGAAAAGCAATAAAACCAGATTCACCCTTACACTCAAACATCACAGTACCAGTGACTCGGCTTTTTTCAAGAGTCTGAGCAAAATCTATAAATGGTAAAACTTTTGCCGAAGCCAAAAGTGCAAGACTTTCAAATTCATCAAAGGCTTGATTTTTAGCACGTAAGCGATCAGCAAGTACTTTGTACAAATAAACCATAATGCTTGGATTACGTTCTAGAAAATCAACAAAAATATCTCTAGCCAAATGAAGAACCGTGCAGTTATCTTCAGCAGCGATAACCGTATTGCTTGTAGTGTCATTGCAAATAATAGACATTTCACCAAAACAAGCACCTGTTTCCAAATATGCTAAAACGTTATAGTGCCCATCAGGAAGAATACGACCACAAATCTGAGCACGGCCACTTTGTAAAACGCAAAAACTTTCATTATTCGAATCGCCACCAGTAATGATCACATCACCCGCATCGTATTCTTGTATACTTGCGTTTAACAAAATAAAATCTGCAGCTTCACGAGGAATTTGCTGTAAAAAAGGGATTCCCTGCTCATAAGCAGCTGAAATCCAATCACCAATACCTGAGTTTGCCTTCATATGTTAGAAAATATAAATATTTCTATACCATCTCATAGAATAGTCTTCAAAAAAGTTGGGATAAAACACTTTTATCAAATCTTCAAGCACTAAATCAGGTCGAACCACAGCTTCTTCATAAAAATCGTTACCACCTACTGGTCCTACGCGCTTATCATTCTGATACACTCTTTTTTCCTTCCATGCTTTTATTAAATCCACACGTCGTTCGTTTTGTAAGACTTCATCAGGAGTTTTAAAATTAGATGGATGAATCCATATATCAGCATTTTTACCTTGTAAAATCGCTTCTTCTAAAGAAAAGTTAAACCATTTATTTGTTTTTTGATCTGCCCAAATATAATGTCCTCCTGCATCTCTTACTAGTTCAGCTGTATAACTTAAAGGAGAAGGAGCATACCAAATGCCTCCCACAGGACCACCAATTAAGACTGTTGGCCTAAGAGAATCAGGCATTTTTTGTACTAAAGAAGCCTTTTTCTGATAGGCATCAACAGTACTCTTAAATAGTCTATCCGACTGATCAAAACGATTAAAAAGCGCCCCAAAGACTTTTATCCATTCCGCCTTGGCGAGAGGGGAAACTTCATTCCATTCCGCCATCAAAATCACTGGTAAATTTAAGCTTCTCATTCTTAAAAAATCATCATGCTTTGCTTCACCAGTAGAAAAAGTTAAAACCAAATCTGGTTGAAGAGAAAAAAGCTTTTCTAAAGATAAAAGGGCTCCATTTCCAAGATTTGGGATGTTTTTTGCTTTTATAAACTCATAAAATGACGTATCAGCCACATATTTCTTTTCACCAATCCCAACAATTGTCGTATCGACGCCTAAATATCGCATGTACCCCAAATAGCTTGTCGATAATATAACAGGACGTTCTACTGGAACTGAAATCACGGGAATAGAATCCCATTCTCTAGGTAAATTAAGCGGAAGCTTCGTTTTATCAAGCAAAATCCATTTTTTTGACATGATTTCAAGCAACCATCCACCAGAAAAAGAATCCATTTTCACATTTTGTGCATAGTCAAAAACTACCGCTTGTTTCTCAATTTTTAGATCTTTCGAGTTACTTTTCTCGTTTTTTTCACACCCTATAACACACAAAAGAAGTAAAAAGGCAACAATAATTGACTGAAAAATGTTTGTTTTCAAAAAAATTAGTCTAGTAAAATTCATATAAAGCATTGATTTTTAATCATTTATGTTTTTTTCTCTTCATTATTTCCGTAGATAATGTATTTTAGAAGATAAAATTCCCCGAATGGAGTTCATT
>JAAYXQ010000233.1 GCA_012515825.1 Fibrobacter sp. | reverse complement strand
GTATAAAGACGACCATAAGCCTGACAATTACTTTCATCCTCTTTATAACAAAAACTCCCATCCATTTTATAGTTCAAATTATCTGCAAACCATATTCGATCGCCTACTTTAATGGTACGATACTTTTGTTTATCTCGTGGATCTTTGTAAGAGTTCGAGGGTTTTACCGCATACGTAGGTAAAACGAATAATAAAATCAAAGAGAATAAAAGACTGACGCGTAACATTTGAAATACTCTTATTAATGATAAGCTCTTTAAACATAAATATTTTCTTTTTAATTCAAAGAAAACAAAACAATATCATTTTTTATTTATAGTGTTCTAAAAACCTGTACATAAAAAAAGCCCTGTCCAAAAAGGGCTGGGCTTTAAAAATGAATTCAAAAAAATAATTATTATGATATCTTTTATAAATCTACAATTCGATCATTTTGCATTATCTGTTCAAACGATTGCCTTTCTCGAATGACCTCAAGAGACCCTTTAGAGTAGAGTATTTCTGCAGCGAGCAAACGACTATTATAGTTACTAGACATCGCAGAGCCATAAGCCCCCACATCATGAAGCACTAATAGATCTCCTACTTGTGCCACAGGAAGCTCGCGTGAGACAACAAAGCCACCTTCTTCTTGTGTAAAAACATCTCCTGATTCACACAAAGGACCGCCTACAATCACTTGTTGACGTTCGCTTAAAGGACGATGATCTTTAGCTATTACAGAAATTTCATGATAAGAGCCATAAAAAGAAGGGCGCACTAAATCAGTAAAACCAGCATTGACTAAATAAAAAGTATTAGTTCCTTGCTTTTTCACTGCACGAATTTCTGAAACTAAAAAACCACTTTCAGCAATCAAATAACGACCAGGTTCCACTTCTAATGAAACAGAATGACCCACAGACTGCTCTATACGTTTACGAGTGTTATCCCATAACTTATAATAGGCGTTAATATCTATTCTATCATTTTTTTCATTTTCATGATAACTAACAGGTAAACCACCGCCTGCAGAGATCGTTTTTAAGTGGCCACCAAGAAGCCTTGCAGCATCAAACATGGCATCACATACCTGAGCTAAATGCCCAAAATCAGATCCTGAACCGATATGCATATGTAGACCAGTAATCCACATACCATTTTTCTGAGCTAACTTAATACAATCCTTAATTTGTTCGTGCCAAACGCCATGCTTAGAAAGGTCTCCTCCCGTATTTGTTTTACGAGAATGACCATGACCAAAGCCTGGATTCACACGAAGCATCAATTCTGTTCGAACACCATAATCCGCAAGCTGCTGAATCATATCTGGAGAGCCGATATTTACAGCCAAATGATGTTCTTTAACAAGGGCAAGAGCGTCTGCATCAAAAATGTCTGCAGTATAAACAATCTGAGATGTTTGTTTACCTACTCCACCTTGATAACCAGCACGCAATGCGCGAACAATTTCACCAGCACTCACAGCATCCACGACAACGCCTAACTTTCTCATTAAAGAAAGAATCGACAAATTAGAACATGCCTTTTGAGCATAGCGAACTACATCAAAAACTTTTACTTCACGAACACGAGCTTCAATAGTTTCTCGGTCATAAAGCCAAAAAGGAGTGCCAAAAGATTCAGCGCCCCTTTGAAAAACTGATTCAGGAATAAAATGATCAGACATTTTTTACTTTGTTTTCACCTTCATCCCAATTGACACCATCGCATACAAACTTGTATTCATAGCGACCTACAGCAAGAGGGATCTTTACAGACCACACACCTTTCTTGTCTTTTTTCAATTTATTCTTAGTCACGCTCCAATTGTTAAAGCAACCAGCCACTGCGACTGTTGTTGCCAAAGGAGCATCAATACTAAAAACAACATCTTTGCTTGCTTCTTTTTTTGCTGGAGCAGCTTTCACGGTTTTTGCTGCTTTTGCAGAAACCTTGGTTTCAACTTTTGTTTCTTTTTTTACAGTTGCCTTTACTTTTTTTGTATCAACTGTTTTTTTTGCTCCACAAGCAGCTTTTTTTGCTGGCGTAGCAGCAGTTGTTTTTTTTGAAATAGCCATCTTGCAATCTCCTTTGAGTGGTTTCTTAAGTAAATAGTAATAAAAAGAACGTAAACTGACTATATTTTGTTTATGAGTATACCACAGATCATAGCCCCGAGCGTATTAAACGCTAATTTTTTAGAACTTGGAAAAAGCCTCTCCGCGATTGAAAAAGGCGGTGCAGGCTTAATTCATCTTGATATCATGGATGGCCACTTTGTACCAAACATTAGCTTTGGACCTGGCATTGCAGATAACATAAAAAAAGGAACATCTGTTCCTCTGGACTGTCATTTAATGATCACAAATCCAGACAATTATGTGGAAGCCTTTGCAAAAGCTGGAGCACACTACATTTGCGTTCATGCAGAAACGACTTTCCACTTAGATCGACTTTTACATAGAATTATCGAATTAGGATGCAAACCCGCAGTTTCTATTAATCCAGCGACTCCTATTGAATCCATATTAAACGTTCTTGATATCGTTGATATGGTTCTCATCATGTCAGTAAATCCAGGGTTTGGAGGGCAAGGTTTAATTCCATATACCCTAGATAAAATTAAAAGACTTCGTGATTTAAAACCTGAAATGAATATTCAAATTGATGGAGGGATCAAACTCGATAATATTCAACTGGCTCAAGAAGCAGGGGCAAATATTTTTGTTGTCGGTAGTGCTATTTTCAACACACCAGATCCTGAAGCCACTTGCCGTCAATTTGTAAAAAAGATACAGAAGTAACTTTTACCTTTTCGATCAAAAGTGAATACACATTAAATCACAAACGGTTTTCTAAAAAAATCTAACCATAAAAAAGGCCTGAAAGTATTTCTTTCAGGCCTTTTTATTTTTCCAAAAATTAGGATGCTTCTTTGTTCTTAGATCTATGACTATTCTTGATCCACTCTTTCTTATGCACTTCAGGAATATCGTCCAAAAGCTTTAAGGTATGAGTTTCACGAGTATTATCAAGAACTTCTTCTGGAGTTCCAGAATTAACAATCATACCATCATGCATAATAAAGATACGATCACTAACATAGTTAGCAAGTCCAATATCATGAGTAATGAAAACGATGGTCATTTGAAGCTCTTCTTTAAGTTTCATCAAATAATCAAGAATGTTTGCACGTACACAAGCATCCACCATGGATGTTGGTTCATCTGCAATGAGTACTTTTGGACGCAAAGCAAAGATACGAGCAAGCAACATACGCTGCATCTGACCGCCAGAAAGCTCAAAAGAATACTTTCCTTCGATATCACTTGGCGTCACATTCACAGCAAGCAGACCTTCATCTACACGACGCTTAATTTCTTCTTTAGAAGGCTTCTTTTTCAAGATGTTAAAAGCATCTTCCAACTGAGAGCGAATAGTGAAGAACTGGTTAAAACAGCTAAACGGATCCTGGAAAACAGATTGAACATCATTCCAGTGTTTTTTTAGGTTGGTAATTTTTTTACCGTTATAATGGAACTTGCCTTTGGAAGGGCCATAAAGACCAAGCATGATTTTTGCAAGAACACTTTTACCACAACCAGAACCACCCACAATGGAAATGATTTCTCCGTCATAAATATCAAAAGAAACATTATTCACTGCTGTAGTAATTTTTTTACCGGCACCAAAAGTTTTTGAAATGTTTTTTGCTGAAAAAACAATCGACTTATTACTGAGCATATTCGCACCTCACCTCACGGTCACCGACCATTCGTATATTCTGGGTATTTTTCTTACATTCAGGACGTGCAAAAGAGCATCTTTCTGCAAAGCGGCAGCCTACGATTTTCTTAGCTAAACTAGGAGGAGCCCCTTCAATAGCGACTGGCTTTCTAGTACGTTGGCTTTTCTCTGAACTAAGCATAGCTCCCATCAACGCCTTTGTATAAGGATGACGAGGATCTTTCACTACTTGTTCTGCGGTTCCTTTTTCGACAATTTCACCAGCATACATAATAGCGATATTGTCAGCCACATGATAAAGAAGAGGTAATTCATGTGTAATGAAAATCATTGTAGAAAAGATCCCTTTATCTAAAAGATCAAAGATCATCTTAATGACTTCTTTTTGTGTGCTGACATCTAGTGCTGATGTTGGTTCATCAGCAATCACCATTTGAGGGTTCAAAAGTGTTGAAATACCAATCACAGAACGTTGACGTTCACCAGCTGTTAATTGTATTGGGAAGGAATTCAAAACACGATCTGTATCCATTCCAAATAAATCAAAACGTGAACGAAGACGTTCGTATATTTCACTAGCTTTCATAGATGAACCAGGCTTCTGATGAGCCGCAATCACATCTGCTGCAATATCCTTAATCTTACGAACAGGATTCAGTGCATTAAAAGCCCCCTGAGGAATCATGGATACTTTTTGAGCTAGCACATTTGAACGGATGTCTTCGACGGTTCTATTCATCAAAGATTCGCCTCTGACACGGACATCTCCACTTGTTGGATAGAGAGGAGGAATACACATTCCCATAAGACCACTAACAAGAGTGGATTTACCGCAGCCAGATTCACCTGCAATACCTAAGATTTCGCCTTGTTTCATATTAAAAGAAACATCTGTAACGGCGTGAGTTTTATCGCCAAAACGGCCCAAATAATGGAGGCTAAGATTTTCTACTTCAAAAATATTCTCAGACATAAGATACCTATACCACCTTACTTGCGAAGCCGCGGGTTAAAGACACCTTCCATTGATGTATTCACTAAATAAAGGGCAAAAACAGTCAATGTGATAATTAAGGTTGCTGGAAGAAATGCAATCCAAATACCATCAGATAGAGCCCCGTTATCTTTAGCTTGGTTTAGAATAATTCCAAGCGATGTAGAATCAAGAGGCCCAAGACCAATCATCGAAATAGATGCTTCTGAAAGAATTCCAGAAGAGATCTGCATGATAAACACCATAAATACATATGATAACAAATAAGGAAGAACGTGCTTAATCACAATGGTAAAGGAACTTGCACCATTAATTCGAGCTAAAGCAATATGGTCACGGCTTCTTAAAGAAGAGGCCTGAGCACGCACAGCACGAGCAGACCAGCTCCAAGTAGTTAGACCAATGATTAATCCAATTAAAGTAAGAGAACGTCCATCTTTTACAGCAGAGCTGATTAAAACTAGAATCACGAAGGATGGAATCACGATAAATAGGTTTGTACCCATATTTAACACTTCATCGACCCAACCGCCACGGAAGCCTCCAAAGAGCCCGATAAAAACTCCTAGAGTCGTAGCAATGATACCAGCAACAAAACCAACATAAAGAGATGAGCGTAATCCACTAATCAATAAAGACATATAATCTCGACCCAAATGATCTGTTCCTAAAATGTGCTCGGCACTGGAAGGAGCATAAGGACCTGCCACAATATCACGAGCATTAGTATCCACATCATAAAAGACAGGGCCTAAAAATGCAATCGCAAGAGTGATCAAGAAGATTGAAACACCAATCACAAACATTGGTGATTTAAGAAGGTTTTTTAATAATTTAACCATGGTTATTTATCTCCCATTTGCAAGCCCGCTTTGACACGAGGATCAAACACAGCAATCAAAACGTCCACTCCAAAATTGGCTAGTAATACGCATGTGGATATCATCAAAGTACAACCCTGAATAGTGGCGTAATCATTTTGCTGAATAGCTGTAAGCATAGCCATACCTAAGCCAGGATAAGAGAAAATCATTTCTGTAATTAAAGCACCACCAACCATTGTTCCCAATGATTGAGCTAATCCAGTTAATTGTGGGAGCATCGCATTACGGAAGATATAACCAATGATTTTTCCTTCACGAAGACCTAACCATTTTGCATACTTCATATAGTCTGTGCCAAGTTCATAAATACTCATGGAGCGCATACCAGTTGCTTGACCACTTAATAGAATAGGGAACACAGAGAAGAATGGTAAGACATAATAGTAACCTAAAGATTTAAGGAAATCTAAAGAGAAACTAGGCACCTTTTCTGGGCCATATGCACCCATAGCAGGGAACCATCCTAAAGTAATAGAGAATAAAGCGACCAAAAGCATACCAAAGACAAAGAAAGGTACACCATTTAAGAACATCGCTAATGGGAAAAAGACCTTGTCAAAAATTCCACGTTTATAAGCAGCAAAAGCACCTAATAAGTTACCAATAATCCATCCTAAGATAATTGTTGGTAATTGAATAGCAATCGTCCAAGGTAAACTTTCCTTGATAATATCAATCACTGGTTTAGGGTACTGACTATAGGAAAGACCAAAGTCTCCACGGAACACGTTTTTGATGTAGACAAAAAACTGAGAAAGGCCTGAAGCTAATTTTGGATCTTTTTGCAAAACAACAACATCTTGCTTCAAAGTATCAGGTGTTTCTATAGTGACGTCTTGCATCACTGGAACCGCTTCTTCAACAACTTTTCCTTTCTTCTTGACTGGCTTACCGTTCTTATCAAGAACAGGAACCATTTCAGTCATAGGATTACCCGCTGAATCAAGAACAGGTTTCTTTTCAACAATCGGTTTACCAGAAGCGTCTAAAGCAGGAACCATTTTAATAATAAGATTTCCTGATTCATCTAAGACAGGTTTCTTTTCTGTTAATGGTTGGCCATTAGGACCGATTACTGGTTCATATTTGACAGAGCCGTCATCATTGAGTTCAGCCATACCAAATGAGATTAAAAGAGATTCCTTCTTCTTTTTTGCTTCATCAGGGGAAAGGCCTTGAGCAGCCTTACCCATAATAATATCCACTGGGTTATTTTCACCTAAACGAGGTAAGGCGAAGTTAATAGCCACAGCGACAACAAATGTTAAAAGGTACCAAAACCCTTTTTGTAGGACATAACGGAGGGTGGGAAACTGTTTAAGCATTACTCGTCCTTATTTTGAAAGCTGGAGATTCCAAAGAATTTTTGTTCCGGAAGCAATCCAAGGTAATTGTGGAGGTGCATACGGAT